>NZ_JASPHV020000016.1:0-53429 GCF_030229435.2 Corynebacterium sp. MSK122
TGTCGGTGGTCAATAGCTGCAGGGAAACGCCCGGTCCCATTCCGAACCCGGAAGCTAAGCCTGCACACGCTGATGGTACTGCAACCGGGAGGTTGTGGGAGAGTAAGTCACCGCCGACACCAAACAACAAAAAACTCAATAATCCAGAAGGGAAGGAGACGGTCCACCTACCGTCTCCTTCTCTTTTTACGTTTTGCTAGCCTCGTCGGCATGGACCAAAAGCAAATTTCTAATGTGGCGAGCTGCATGCCGCCGCCCTTGGTAGTCGCTAAAACTTAAAGGAATTAGGCGCCCCAGGAGCACACTTTAGGACTCGCAACTGGTTGTGTCCCCGTTCCCGGCAGGCTCTTTTTGGGATCTACACACAAGGTATGGTCCGGCGACTTTCCGTTATCCACTGGTAAATAGCGCCCGCTTTGGTTCTACCTTTCGCCACGTGACAGTTTCACGGTCTACACAATATGAAGGCTATGTGTGGTCGATTAGGCGGTGCGTGTAGAGAGGCAGGGCGGACTCGAATTCCCGGTAGTTCCCGCTAAGCGGGTCAGTAAATTCTATGTGGGTTGCCGTGAGATGCATTGGGATCCGCATATCCTCCGTGTCCTCCGGATAGATTTCTGGATAGACAGGATCACCCAGGATGGGTATTCCAGCTTGCCACATGTGGAGACGCAATTGATGGGTCTTGCCCGTGGTGGGTTTAAGCGTGTATTTGCCTAATTGGGGCAGGGCGCCGTGGATTTTTTCATACGGGGCGTTATTTATCAGTTCTACTGCGGCCAAAGTGGTAAAAGCATTGGGGCTTCCATCGCCTATGCGGCCTTGGATTTCGCCGGGGGTTTTGATGAGGTGGGAGGCCCACTGGAGGGGCGTCGGAAAGCGGCGGTATTCGGCGATCGCCTGATAGGTCTTTTGTACCTTCTTTTCCGCAAAGAGGGTTTGGTAGGCGCCGCGAACCTCGCGATGTTTGGTGAATAGCAAAATTCCGGAGGTAAGTCTGTCTAGGCGGTGCGCTGGGGCAAGCTCGTCGTTACCTGTCATTCGCCGTAGTTGGACTGTAGCGGTTTGTACGATGTGGCGTGCGCGTGGCATGGTTGCCATAAACGGTGGCTTATCTGCGACGAGGATATGTTCATCCTCGAAGAGGATGGGGACGTCGTAAGGCACCGGTGTTTCGGGTGCCGGCATGCGATAGAAATAGACGTCCTCGTCGTTGCTTAATATGGAGTCGGGTCGAAGCTTGGTTTGATTGCGTAGTACTACTTCGCCGGAGTCGAAACGAGCCTGGAGCGCCGAGGCGTCGTCGTCGGGGTGCCGGTGGCGTTGTGCCGAAATGACTGCACTAAGAAATTCCCAGGCCGTTATGCCTGCCTCGGAGGTGCGCACGCGGGTTGGATTCAGCCCGTCTTTAATCGGCAAAGGCGTGAAACCTTTTCGGCGATGTATTAATGTTTTGTCCATGGATTTTAACTCTCTCATTGAACCGGTTGTTGCCTTTTTCTCTGAAGGTATTGGCGTCGTAATTCGCAACGTCTTGGAGTTTGTGTACACCGTTATGTTCCCGTCGAATTCCGAGGCTGCAACCGTCAACCCTCAAGGCTAATCCGTACTACAATTAAGGTATAACCACCGAAAGGACACATCATGGCTAAGGAAGACATTGTAGTCGTTGCCGTTGACGGTTCGGATGCATCGAAGAATGCAGTACGTTGGGCCGCCAATACGGCTATGAAGCGCGAGATTCCACTGCGGATCGCATCCAGCTACACCATGCCACAGTTCCTGTACGCAGAGGGTATGGTTCCGCCTAAGGAGCTTTTCGACGACTTGCAGGCCGAAACGCTCGAGAAGATCGAGGAAGCTCGCACCATCGCTCATGAGATAGCCCCAGAGCTGAAGATTGGTCACACTGTGGCCGAGGGCTCCCCGATCGACATGCTGCTAGAAATGTCGCACGATGTCACCATGATCGTCATGGGCTCCCGCGGCATGGGTGGCCTGTCCGGCATGGTGATGGGTTCTGTCTCCGCTTCGGTTGTGTCCCACGCCTCTTGCCCGGTGGTCGTCGTTCGGGAGGATAATCATGTTACGGACTCCACCAAGTACGGCCCTGTCGTCGTGGGTGTGGATGGTTCCGAGGTATCGCAGAAAGCTACTTCTTACGCATTCCGAGAGGCACAGGCCCGCGGTGCTGCTTTGATTGCCGTGCATACTTGGATGGATATGCAGGTGCAGGCTTCCTTGGCGGGACTGTCGGCCGCCCAATCCGAGTGGGCTGATATCGAAAAGGAGCAGAGCGAGCTTCTGACCGAAAATCTGAAGGAGCCGCGTGAAGAATACCCGGAGGTTGAGGTAAAGAAGCTCATTACCCGTGACCGTCCAGTGAGCGCCTTGACCGAGGCTGCAGAAGGCGCGCAGCTATTGGTTGTTGGTTCGCACGGTCGTGGCGGCTTTAAAGGCATGCTCTTGGGCTCGACCTCTCGCGCACTGTTGCAGTCCGCACCGTGCCCGATGATGGTTGTCCGTCCGGATGAGGAAGACTAAAAGCTGCTGTTCATAGAGCGCTTCGCCCACAAGGGCGGAGCGCTCTTGTTGTGTGGAGTCGCCTTAGGTAGTGTGCCCTCGTGTACGCTAAGGTATACCCGCTATTTTAGGAGGATTGCATGAATTTGGGTCTGGGGCTTATTAGCTCGATTGTTATTGGTATCATTGCCGGCTGGCTGGCAGAGAAGATTATGAAGCGCGATCACGGCCTGCTGACCAACCTTATTGTTGGTGTGCTGGGTGGCGTCATCGGTGGCATGATTATCCACTTCCTGAACATTGAGGAAGGTGGATGGATCTTCTCCTTGATTGCCGCTACGGGTGGTGCTTGTATCCTGTTGTGGATCGTGGGGCTCATCAAGAAGTAGCCCGAATTTAATTCGCGTACAAACCGGTTTGTCTATAAAGTATAGATGAACCGGCTTTGTCGTTTTAGAGAGGAACCCATGGCAGAGAAGAAGTCGCGCCGTAATCGGCCCAGCCCGCGCAGCCGGCTGCTGGAATCGGCGACCAAGCTTTTTACCACCGAGGGCATTCGCGTTATCGGAATTGACCGCATCCTACGCGAGGCAGATGTGGCTAAAGCTTCTTTGTACTCCTTATTTGGTTCCAAAGACGCGCTCGTTATCGCTTATGTAGAAGCTTTGGATGAGAAGTTCCGCCAAGATTGGGAACAGCGTACTGCGGAGATGACGGATCCGGATCAAAAGATCCTGGCCTTTTTTGATAAGGCGATCGAGGAAGAACCCACGCAGGAATTCCGCGGCTCCCACTTCTTGAATGCGGCAGGAGAGTATCCGCGTCCTGAAACCGAGGCGGAACACGGTATCGTGGCTGCCTGCGTTGAACACCGTAATTGGGTGCATTCCACTCTGACGGCCTTGCTAACTGAGCGCAATGGTTACCCATCGTCCTCGCAGGCGAGCCAGCTGTTGATTCTCTTGGATGGCGGCCGTGCGGGTGCTCGGCTTACCAAGGAGATTGGGCCGCTGCAGACGGCCCGCGACCTGGCTACTCAGATGCTTTCTGCTCCCCCTGCTGATTATTCGATTTAAGGTACTTTCGCGCCTCCATACGTAGCTGGTTGACCCGCTTCTTCTCCTCCTTTGAGAGGGCGGGTTCTTTTTCGCGCTTGCGCCAGCGGCGAATGCTTTCGCGGCGCATAGCGTGGACATCCTCAGTAAGCGGGTAGTCGCGGTGCAAAATGATCTCAAAGATAGCGGTTTGGATCAGCGTGAAGAGATAGGCGCAGCCCCAGTAAAGAATGATTGCTACTGGGATAGGTCCGGTTTGGGCTAGGTGCCACAGGAAGAAAGGGATTACCAACAGCAAAAAGCCCATGAGTATGAAGACGCGGCGGTTGACCTTCTGATCAAATTGAGTGGTGCGGAAACTGCGCACGAGGGAAATGACGGAATTAGCCATGGTAAAGGCGATGGCGGCAATGAGGATGGGGTTGATGAGGTCGCCGTGCTCGCGGGCGAAATCCGTCAGCGGAGCGCCGTAGAAGGTGGTTTCGCGGAAGGCCGAAACATCGGAGGCATTCAACATGCCCACGGTGGTGGAGCCGCTCTCAATATTGGACATGCGCAGGAGCACTTGATAAAGGCCGATGAAGGCCGGAATCATGATGAGCGGGGGAAAACAACCAGCTGCGGGGTTGTAGTTATAACTCTTCATGAGGTTCTTTTCCTCTTGCATGAGCTTCGCCATCTCCTCGGTGGTGGTGGCGTTATTCATCTGCTTTTTGATGCGGTTATTCTCCGGGCGGATGAGTGCGCCGATACGGGCGGAGCGTACGGAAATCCAGTTCAGGGGAACAACGATGCCGCGCACGGTGATAACCAGCAAGATGATGGAAATCAGCCAGGCCGTAGATTCACCGACGAAGCTGCTGATGAGCCAGTGCCAGAACTTCATGATTCCGGAAACTGGGTACATGAAGACTTCGTACATGCTTAACCTTTCATGGGCAGTATGGTTTAAGGCATGACTAAAGTTCTTGGGGAACTCATGCTAACCATTGGCGTGGTTCTTTTACTCTTTGCATTCTATGAAGCCTATTGGACAAATGTAGAATCCGGTCAGCTGCAAGAGGAGGCGAGCGCCCACCTCGAAGAGCAATGGCGAAATCCCCGGCAGAAGCTAGAGCCGGAGTTGGGTGAGGCGTTCGCGCAGCTTTATATTCCCACGTTCGGTTCTGACTACCGTTTCGCCATTATTGAGGGCACTAATGAAGATGACCTGCTGCGCGGCCCGGGCCGCTACGTGGATTCCCAGATGCCGGGAGAGATGGGCAATTTTGCGGTTGCAGGCCACCGCGTGGGCAAGGGAGCTCCCTTTAATGACTTGGGCAAGCTAGAGACCTGCGATGACATCGTGGTGGAGACGCACAAGGAGCGAATTACCTATCGCGTATTGCCCATCGATGGCGAACAGGCGGACTGTTTCAATGGAATTCCGCCGGAGTATTCCCATGTGGCTGGTCGGCATATTACGACGCCTGGCGACGTCTCGGTGACCAACCCCGTGCCAGAGTCGGACGCCGAACCGAGCCGCGAGATCTTGACCTTGACTACGTGCCACCCGCAGTTTTCCAACGCGGAGCGCATGATTGTGCACGCTATGGAAGTAGAAAAAGAGGAGAAATAATGTATCGCGCTTTGTGGAATCTCTTGCCGGGGCCGACGCCGGTGAAGGTCGTCTTGGCCATTGCTATTGCGGTGGGAGTCTTCTTCCTACTTATGGAGGTTGTATTCCCGTGGCTGTCGCCGATGATGCCGTATAACGACGTCGCGGTTTAAAGGCCCAAGTTGGCGATCGCTTCGTGGGCGATTTGCTCTGACTTAACGGTTTGTTGCTGGTTGCTCCACACCAGCACCGCGTGCGTGTCCTTCTGTACGGCGTACACGGCGTGCTCATTGACCACGCCCCGGCCGCCTTCCCAGCCGTCGAAGGAGGCCGGTTCGGTGGCGTCGATAGGCGCGGCCCAATCCACTGCGGCGCGGGCGTCGTCGACCGTGGGCATATCGCGCACGATGACGGTGGCCTGTGGCTCGTCCTGGTAGGACCAAAAGACGCAGGCCGGGGTGGGAAAGCGCGTGTCGATGCCCTGCTTGGTCAGGCGCTGGCCGTTGGTTTCTTCGAGCCAGCCGGGGCCGATGTAAGGGCAATCGCTCCAGTCATTGACTTCCGCGGTTTGGGCGACGTTAACCTCCGGTGCCTCCGAAACCTCCGGAGCGACCGTAGTAGTTGGTGCAGGGGTGGGTGCGGATGAATCGCAGCCGGCGATCCCAAAAGTGGCTAGAGCGAGTAGGGGAAGTAGGCTTTTGCGCATGAGCTCCACAATAGACCGGGATACCGATGCGTTGCGCACCGGCATCCATATCCTGACCGCTGGCCTGCTGGTGGTGGGCATTTTTACCTCCGCGCGGATGCCGCTTTCGCAAGCGATCATCAACCTGCTGCTTTTGGTGGGCTTTGCGGCCGTGTACTTCGCCGGCTCGGTATACGGGGAATATTGGGCCCAGCCTGTGCGCTACCTGTGGTTGTGTATACTCTCGGTGCTGTGGGTTGCGGATCTGTTCGTGGCCCCAGCGGCAATCTATCTGGTCTTCGCCATGTTCTTTTTGTACCTTACGGTGCTGGACATGGCGGCGGGCATCGCGTGCGTCATCGTTGCCGCGATCATCACCGTGGTGGTGCAGATTCCGCAGGGCCTGACCTTCGGCGGTGTCATGGGGCCGGCGGTCTCGGCGCTGGTGACCATAGCGATCACCTACGCCTTCCGGACGCTGTCGCGGATGAATAAAGAGTTGATTGAAACCCGTTCGCAGCTGGCAGCCACGGAGCGCGATGCCGGCATGGTGGCCGAGCGTCAGCGCATTGCGCACGAGATTCATGATACCCTTGCCCAGGGGCTGTCTTCCATTCAAATGCTCCTGCATTCGGCGGACCGTGATCTGGATAAGCAGGACGCGGGCAAAGCGCGAGAGCGCATCGAGCTGGCCCGCAGGACGGCCGCGGATAATTTGCACGAGGCGCGGGCAATGATTGCCGCTTTGCAGCCGCCGACGCTCAATGAGGCATCCCTTGAGGCCGCGTTGACCCGTATGGCGGAGAATTTTGGGGCTACCGGAGATATCCACGTCGAGGTGGAATCCGAAGGAGAGGTACAGCAGCTGCCCATGAAGGTAGAGGCGGCGCTGCTGCGGATTGCGCAGGGCGCTGTGGGGAACGTCGTCAAGCATGCAGAGGCAAGCCGCGCCCGGATCACGGTGACCTATGAGGGTGATGAGGTGCGCCTGGATGTGGTGGATAACGGCAAGGGCTTTGATCCGGCCGCGGTGGAAAGTACCCCGGCTGGACTGGGGCATATTGGGCTGGCCGCAATTAGGCGTCGTGCACAAGAGCTAGGTGGGGAGGTCATTATTGAATCCGCGCCGGGGGAGGGCACGGCCGTGTCAGTTAGTATGCCCTTAGGCAACCGGGTAGATTAAACTTTTGGTTGACAATGACATCGATAGGAGGAATGTCGTGATTCGGGTCCTATTGGCAGATGACCACGAAATCGTCCGCCTGGGTCTGCGCTCCGTGCTTGAGGGCGCAGAGGATATCGACGTCGTAGGGGAGGTCGCTACGGCCGAAGCTGCGGTGTCGGCAGCGCAGGCGGGCGGCATCGATGTCATATTGATGGACCTGCGCTTCGGCGCGGGCGTGGAGGGGACCCGCGTTATGGGTGGAGCGGAGGCAACCGCGCAGATTCGCTCCGCGATGGCCACCCCGCCCAAGGTCCTCGTGGTTACCAACTATGACACTGATGCGGATATCCTCGGCGCTATCGAAGCCGGTGCCGTGGGCTATTTGCTCAAGGATGCACCACCGCACGAGCTGCTGTCCGCAGTGCGCTCGACTGCGGAGGGTGATTCGGCGCTATCTCCCATCGTGGCCGATAGGCTGATGACTCGCGTGCGTACGCCACGCACCTCGCTCACGCCGCGTGAGCTCGAGGTCTTGCAGCT
Source organism: Corynebacterium sp. MSK122 (assembly GCF_030229435.2). Lineage (NCBI taxonomy): Bacteria > Bacillati > Actinomycetota > Actinomycetes > Mycobacteriales > Corynebacteriaceae > Corynebacterium > Corynebacterium sp. MSK122. The sequence goes on from NZ_JASPHV020000016.1 coordinate 7,566, forward strand.
GGTAGCAGCGGGGGCGTCGAACCGGCAGATTGGCCAAGACCTCATGCTGTCTGAGGCCACGGTAAAGTCCCACCTTGTGCACATTTATGACAAATTGGGTGTGCGCTCGCGCACCTCTGCGGTGGCAGCCGCCCGCGAGCAGGGCGTGCTTTAATTAGCGGCGTTATACGCCTCGATGACGTCCTGCGGGATTTTTCCGCGGTGCGCCACTGGTAGCCCTTGGGCGCGGGCCCATTCGCGGATCTGACTGGGATTGGCGCGCTGTGCATTGATGTCCGGGGCAATGCGGGCGGCGTCCACGTAGGGGGCCAGAAGATTATGGAAGTGACGCGCGTTATCCACGGAGAGATCGATGAGGTAATTTTGACCGTTTACGCTGAAGCGAACGACTTCTAGCTGATCTTCGGGGATTAGGGTGTGGTCCAAGTCGTCGTAAAATTGGGTCACTTCACGGCGGGACATATTTCCTCCAATTTTAAAAATTGCACACCAAACACAGAGAGCATAAACGGTGTTAAAGGGGTAGGGCGGTTAGAAGATTATCAGCAACTTTTTCTGGCCGAAAATACTTTTCCCGAAAAATCCCGGATCTTTATAGAAAATAAATACACGCCACCACCGAATAGGGGGCGGTGGCGGCGTGTAGCTCTTTTACTGGGCCAGGCGCTGCTGGATTTCCGCAGTAATGGAGTCAATTTCCGAGCTAATGGTCTTGTGAGCGCGGCGGCGCTGCTGCTCGGTCATGAACTCGGCATTATCGATGGCGGAGTCTACTTCTTGCAGGCGGTCACGCACATCGCGCTTGAAGCCGGCTGGAACGTCCGTGTTATCGAGGGAGTTGCGGATGCCGGCGGTGCGGGCCTTGAGCGGTGCACCGTAGCCGGAGAAGGAAGCCATCTGCTCCGAGCTCACGCCCGCCTTAGCGGCCTTGCGCTTTTCGCCTTCGGTCTTCAGGCCCACGTAGCCGCGGTAGAGGAGCGGTAGCAGCAGGGGTGCGGCGGTGCGCAGTGCACCGGCATAGCGCTTGACGTTATCGGAGTTAAAGCGGCCGGCCTTGAGCTTGGCTAGCTCGTTCTTGGCCATCTTCTCCTCATGCTTGCGGCGCTTCTTGAGGCCCTTTTCCTCCGACTTAATGAGGCGCTTTTCCTGCCTGGCCAGGAGCTTTTGCTGGCGGCGGCGGTCCTTAGACTGGGCCTTTACCTCTGCCTTGGCGCGGGTCTTGGCGGCCTTTGCCTGTGCGCGTGCTTCTTGGCGGGCCTTTTTAACTCTCTTCAGAATGCTCATTAAATTTCCCTCACGTTTGATCGAGTCTGGATTCAACTTTACCTTGCCGTTCTATTAAGCTCACCCGGTGTGGAGGATGTGGTTGTTGCTTCGGACCTTGTGGGGTGCCGCTACCGCTTAGTACAGCGGCGCGCGCACCCCGAGATGCCGCGCACCCATGCCTCGATTGCCCGGGCGGAGCGCCACGCGGCTGCAGTGGAGGCCGTCATGGAGATGTTTCCCCGCAAGGGCTCTGGCAGGTTTCGCCGCATCGATCTGGAAGGCGATGAGTGGGAGCGCTCCATGCGCACCCTTGAGGCCTTAGCTTCCGGGTATACGCATATCACCAACGCGGTCTTCGCCACCGAGGAGTGGATGGTGCGCGTAGATTTGCTTCTGCGCGAAGGCGATAAGTACACCCCGATTATCGTGTCCAATCACCGTGTGGCCCGCAAGAATGACACCAAGACGACGCCGGCGGTGCCTACCCATCGCTTGGGCCTGAGCGAGCCGCTCGAGGCGCCGTATAAGCTGCGCCATCATGCGGTAGATGGTTACCGCTTAGCGTTTGCCGCCCGTGCTTTGCGGGATCTCGGGCTTGATTCCGGCCGGGGCGGGGCCATCGGCCAGGACCGCACCCGGGCATTTTTTACGGAAACAGCCAAGTTTGATCTGGAACGCGCCTGGAATCAGCCGCTTCCTACCGCCCCGGTGCGAGTCAAGGAGTGCGCGAGCTGCCGCTTTTGGTCTTTGTGCGAGCAAGAGCTGGTGGCGGCGGATGATATTTCGCTTTTCCTATCCGGCGACCGCGCTAAGCCTTATCGCGAGCGCGGGATTACTACCGTGCAGGCGCTTATCGACGCCGACCTGGGCGAGCCCTCCCGCCTTGCTGCTGCCTGGCGCACCGGGGAAGTGTTGCTGCGCCGCGGCAGCGTGCAGGTCCCGCGCGCAGACGTGGAGGTAGACGTGGATATGGAAGCCTACCTGGACCAGGGCGCGTATCTATGGGGAGCATGGCACGACGGTAACTACGTCCCGTTTGTTACGTGGGAGCCGTTGGGCGGCCGCGCCGAGGCAGAGAACTTTGCGGCATTCTGGCGCTGGTTGATGGATGTGCGTGCGCAAGCCCATGCGGCGGGCAAGACCTTTGCTGCATATTGCTACTCGTCCCACGGTGAGAACCATTGGATGCGCATGTCCGCGCAGCGCTTCCGCGAGGTAGATGAGCGGGAAGTAGAAGAGTTTATCTCCTCACCGGAGTGGGTGGATATGTTCGCCCACGTCAAACGATCCTTCGCCGGCCCCTTCGGTCTAGGCCTGAAGGTAGTCGCCCCGGAAGCGGGTTTTACCTGGCCAGAAGAAGACTTCGACGGTGAAGAATCCGTGAACGCGCGCCGCGAGGCGCTAGCCGGTGACCTCGTGGCGCGGCAGCGCTTGCTGGACTATAACTCCGGCGACGTTCAGGCCACGCGCGCGGTCCGCGAATGGATGGACGCCGGCGCGCCGGGTACTACAGCGCTGTAAATAGGGCGTAGATGACCGCGAGAATCGCTATCCCCGCGTAGACCTGGTTCCACTCTGGCCCCGGCTTCGGATCCGGGCCCTCCGCCTTCTTCATCAAGACCTGCTTCTGGGCCTTCACCGCTCGGGCGATGAGCACGGGGTAGACCGCCAGGGACAGGATGCACAAGAGGGAGGCGACCACCTTAAGCAGGGAAATATCGGTGCCGATCCAGATGAGCAGCCCACCGTTGACGAAGGTGGCGCGCAGGAGGCCGAGTTTGTCCAGTTGTTGCAAGCCCGCTCGGACGGCAGCGGGACCGCCACCCATGGTGCTGGGCAGGAGGTAGCTCATCACACCGATGAGCAGTTGACCGGCAAACCCCACCAGCAAGGCGAGGGTGGGCAGCGCCGGCTCGGGCATAAAGAAATGCTGCACCGTGTAGTACACCAAAGACAGCACCAGCCATAAAGAGGCCATGAGCACGGAGACCGAGGAAAAGGTGATGCGATCGCGCGGGTCCTTAGCCACCGTCAGCACATTAGCGAGCCACTGCTGCAAGCTCAGCGCCCAACCGCAGCAGTAGGCGATAAGTCCCAACTCGGGGAAGCCGAGGAAAGCGCCCACGATCGTGGCAACCACACCGATTGCGAGCAGCACAAAGGAGGATTGCATGTGGCGATTAATACCTTGGGTGCGCCAGATGGAAGGGAAAAGGATGGTGAGAGAACCGGCCGCGGCCAAGCCGATGAATCCGCCGATATTGGCGGCGATATGGGCGAGTAGCAGTGTGGGATGGCCGGGATAGACGGCCAGCAGCCCGCCAAAGATGGCGCCCACCGGCAGGCACAGAGCGGAAAGAACATAAGCGCCCACTACGGGGCGGAAGCGCTTATCTTTGGCACCGCGCCATTGCCGGAAGAGCGATGCCGCATGCCAGAGCATCATCAGTGCAATGAGCGTGGCGCCCACCTGAGTAACAATCCAGTGCTGGGACCAGAACTCCATGAGGATTTGACCGATTAACGCGAGGATGATTCCGGCATTGAGGCCATAGATGCGGGCCAATTGGGTAGGTCGAGTGGATTCGGGGAGGCGCTGTTGGGTGAATTTCTCCGTTAGGTGCTGGGACCACACGATGATGCTATTGCTCACCAGTCCGAGGGTGAATAGGTGGATGAGTACCCACCGGTAGTTCGGGACCAAGGTATGCGTTGCACCCACGAGGATGAAAACCATCATCCATAGGGATACGGGACGGGAGGCCTTGCGGTGCCATGTCCGCGCCGACCACTTATTCTCAGGCATAAAACCGATTTTAGTCGGATTTAATCTTGGTCCAAGTCAGCGCAGTAAGGGCGAGGGCTACGGCGGTGAAGAAGGCAATGAAGAGGGGCCACGATAGGGCGTCGAAAAGCAGGCCGGCACATGCGCTCACCACAGAAGAGCCAAAGTAATAGCAGAACACATACATCGAAGAAGCCTCCGCGCGGTCGTGGGTGGCAATTTGCCCAACCCACCCGGAGGCGGTGGAGTGTACGGCGAAAAAGCCCACGGTAAAGGCGATCATGCCCAGAAGCGTCAGCGGAAGGTTACCGGCGCACAGCGCGATGCCAAGGGCAAAAAGCACGGCAGAGGCGAATAGGGTTTTCCCATGGCCTATGCGTGCGACAAGGGAACCTGCCCGCGCTGAGGACCATGTGCCGGTGAGGTAGAACAAAAAGGCCAAGCCGGCTAGCGAAGGGGCCAGACCAAAATCATCGATGAGCCGGAAGGTTAAGAAGTTATACATGGAGACAAACGTGCCCATGGACAGGAATGCGGTGAGAAAGAGCAAGGCTAAATCCCGGTTGGCCCAATGGCCCAAAAGCGCCCGGCTTTCGGTCTTGAGATGGATAGATTTGGGCCGGAAATTGCGTTGGGTAGGAAGTAGCAGCCAAGACGTAATGGCAAAGGCGAGTGAGACCAGCGCCGAGCCGAAGAGCGCCCAGCGCCACGTGGAAACCTCCACCAGTCCGGTGGGAATGAGGCGGCCGGTAAGGCCACCGACGGAGGTGCCTGCAATGTATAGGCCCATAGCCCGCGGCAGGGCTTTGTCATCGAGTTCTTCAGAAAGCCATGCCATTGCCGTGGCGGGGGCGCCGGACAGCAGCGCACCCTGCAGGCCGCGTACCACGATGAGCTGCCACCCCTCCTGGGCGAGGGGAACAATGAGCCCCACGCCGGTCGCGGCAACGGCCGAAATGAGCAGGATACGTCCGCGGCCGAAACGCTCGGAGAGAATCGATGCGGGCACCACGCATAGGGCCAGCGCGCCTGTGGCGGCCGATACGGTCATGGCCGCTTCAGTGGAAGAAAGGCCCATGTTGTGTACCAGCGTGGGAAGAATGGCTTGGGTGGAATACAGGCTGGAGAATATAGCCAAGCCCACAAGGAGCATGGCTACCGTTGCGCGCCGCGTTCGAGTCATATCATTTAGCCTGCCCGGACATTCAGCATGTGTAAAATGTGGAAAAATACACTAAACGATGCGGAGCATGCATGAATGTGGAGGATGTCCGCGGCTTCCTCGCCGTGGTGGATCAAGGTCGCGTGGGTGCTGCGTCCGATGAACTGGGAATCTCCCAATCCGCGCTGACCCGCCGCGTACAGCGCGTAGAAGCTAGTCTTGGCGCCCGCCTTTTCGAGCGCACTGGGCGCACCCTGCACGTGAATTCGCGCGGGAGGGCCTTCGCCGCGGCTGGGCGGGAAATGCTCCGCGCCTACCAGGTAGGGCGGGACGATGTCGCCCGCCTCATGGATCCAGAACGCGGCACCGTGCGCCTAGATTTCATGCATTCGCTGGGCACCTGGCTAGTTCCGGACCTGCTCAAGAGCTATCGCGCGCAGCACCCGCACGTAGATATTCGTCTGCATCAAGGTGCGGCGCAGGAGCTGGTGAGCAGGGTGGAAAACGGCGAATCCGACCTTGCCCTCGTGGGCCCACGGCCTGATGCAGCCCTGGGCTGGCACCAGATTAAGGTGCAGCGACTAGGCCTTGCTGTGCCGGAAGACCACTGGGCGGCGAACCGGCGGGAGGTGAGACTAGCGGAATTTGCTGCAGACCCGTTCATCGGCATGCTCCCAGGCTATGGCACGCGCATGCTTCTCGATGCCCTTGCAGACGACGCTGGCTTTAGTCCCCACCTCGTCTTCGAATCGATGGAACTTACTACCGTTGCGGGGCTGGTAGCGGCAGGACTCGGGGTGGCGCTTTTGCCGCTGGATGATCCTTATCTACAGGTGGGGAGCCTGATCCCCCTTACGCCGCCAGCGTACCGCGAGCTCGGTTTAGTGTGGCGCGCCGGGGACGATGCGCCCCCAGTGCAGCAATTCCGGGAATTTATCCGGGCATAGAAAAAGCCGCCCCGAAGGGGCGGCCGAAGTAACTAAAAGGAGTTACTTGGTGGCTGCAGCGAAACGCTCAGCAACGTCATCCCAGTTGAAGACGTTCCATACGGCCTTAACGTAGTCAGCCTTAACGTTCTTGTACTGCAGGTAGAAAGCGTGCTCCCACATATCCAGCATCAGCAGCGGGGTGAAGTTGATGGAGGTATTACCCTGCTGGTCAGTCAGCTGCTCGATGATGAGGCGGCCAGCAATGTGGTCGTAGCCCAGAACAGCCCAGCCGGAGCCCTGCAGGGAGGTAGCAGCAGCGGAGAAGTGAGCCTTGAACTTCTCAAAGGAGCCGAAGTCGCGGTTGATGGCCTCTGCCAGCTCGCCGGTTGGCTCGCCGCCACCGTTCGGGGACAGGTTCTTCCAGAAGATGGAGTGGTTGGTGTGGCCACCCAGGTTAAACGCCAAGTTCTTGGAGAGGGCGCGGATGCGATCCGGGTTAGCCTCACCGTTGCGCTCTTCCTCGAGTGCCTCGAGTGCAGCGTTAGCGCCAGCAACGTAGGTTGCGTGGTGCTTATCGTGGTGGAGCTCCATGATCTCTGCGGAGATGTGTGGCTCCAGTGCGTCGAATGCGTATGGGAGGTCAGGAAGTTCGTAAACAGCCATTTGTTAAATCCTTTCTTCGGGTACGTGTCCCGATGATAGGCACGGTGGAAAGATTTCGCCATGATTAATTCGGATTGTGGAACTAGCGCGAATATTAACTGGCCGCGGAATAGCTTTTCGCAGTACAACGTTGGGAAGAAGGAATAAGGAAGGAGCTATACCTTATGTGGATGTTTAAGCCGGAGCCCAAACTTGTTGCTGCAGACGATGCTCTGCCGGGACGAACGGAGCCGATCTTGGACCCCGCCCCGCACGCCGCTTTAGGAACACCGATTACCGGGCCGTGGAAGGACGGGCAGCGCTCCATTCTTATTGCGTTGGGATGTTTCTGGGGTGCGGAGAAGATGTTTTGGGAGACAGAAGGCGTGGAATCCACCTCGGTGGGTTATGCAGGCGGCACCACTCCAAATCCCACGTACTACGAGGTGTGCCGTGGGCTAACCAACCATGCCGAGGCGGTGGAGGTGGTCTATGACCCGCAGCGCATCAGCCTGCGCGATCTTGTCGTACAGGCCCTAGAAGCGCACGATCCCACGCAGGGCTTCCGCCAGGGCAACGATGTAGGAACGCAATACCGCTCTGCTTTCTACCCACGCACGGAGGAAGAGCGCGCAGAAATCCAGGGCATCGTGGATTCCTATGCGAAGAAACTCAAGGAATTCGGATTCGGGGATACCACCACGGAGGTCAAACTCCTCTCCGAAACTGATTCTGGGGAGTACTACCTGGCTGAGGATGAGCATCAGCAGTACTTATATAAGGTGCCTAATGGGTACTGCCCGCACCACAGTACTGGGGTGAAATGCGACTAAGCGTCGCGCCGAATAAAGCGGGCAATCTTCTTGGCTAACTTCGGCGTGAGCGATTGGCGGGATTGGGATCCTAAGACCTCGTCCCAATACCAGAGCATTTCTTCAAAATAGTTGTGTCCGTGCCCGCCAGGGACGTTGAGGGAATTGATCTGGTCCAAGCCAATTTGCCACCAGGTAATAAACGGAACCCAATGCAGCTGCCGGAAGGTATCCGCGTGCAGCGCTTCTGGCTGCGGTTCATGAATCCAGGTGGGCCTGCGCACGAGAAGGTTGAGATCCCACCACACGATGGCGTCGGAAGCATGCTGGGCAATGAGCATGCGGGGTCGGCGCCAGGTATGGGCGTAGTCATTGCCAAAGGCGTCGTGCAGCGTATGGTCAGGAGCCGCCGCGTAGCGCACATGCTTGCCGCCATCGATAACGGGCAGGCGTTCTAGGGAACCAATATCCCGGCGCAGGCGCTGAGTAAAGTGCGTCATGCGCGGGGGGCCGGAAAAAACTGCGCCATTACACGCGGAAAGTAGGTCTTCCACATTATGGTAGTTATCCATAATGGCGTAGGCACCAAGTGATTCACCTGCGAAATAAATCTGCGGGCGGTTTTCTTTAGGCAGCTTATCTATTTCTTCTTGTATGACCCGAATCAATTCACGAGCCGCCTGCTTCGGTGCGTTCTTATCTACGAGGTAGGAAAAAACTGAAGGCAGGTAGGAGTACTGCATGGTGACGGTGACGCAATCACCGCCGGTCAAAAACTCATAAGAGCAAGCACCCCAATTATTGATCCACCCCGAGCCGGCGGGCATTTGGATGACGATAGTCTCTCGCCGCAGGGCACCGGTGCGTTCGAGTTCGGCGCGGATCTTTTCCGCGGATTGCTGGAAGGAGCGCCCTGGAATGTATCCGGCGTAGATGCGGATGGGTTCCTTTGCATCGATTCCCGTCACTGTGCGGATATCGCGGGCGCGGGGGCCATTGGAGACAAACCGGCGTCCCTGCTGTCCCAACGCCGACCACGGCTCGAGCGACCACGGGCTGCCGGAGCGCTCCGGCTCCCACGGCATAGAGGTGCCGGGGAAAATCTGTTTATTAATTCGCTGCGCTTGGTGCGATAGTGAGCGCAGCCAGCGTCGAAAGACCACGCGATCAGAAAGCGCAAACGCCGTGAGACTCAGACCTGCGGTAACCACCGGCCAAGCAATGAGTGCAGGCACCCAGCGGCCTAGCTGGCGTGACAGTTTAGTGACGGCAAGCTGCGTGGCTTCTCCGATGAGTAGAAGAGCGCCGTAGCCCGCAGTGCCCGCGGCCAAGCCGATGGCCGCTGTGGCGGGCCCACGCACGAGTTGCTTATTGACCAACTCCGCCTGCTTTTTCTGGTTGCGCAGCGAAAGCACGGCATTAAATGCAGTCCCAGCGCCAATAGCAAGGTGCACAATTTGTCGATGTTGTGGTCCGAGGCGGTCCTGCGGGCGCTTGCCAATGCTATTGAGGACAAAGCTTGTCGACGCCGCCCCAAGATGCCCAATGCCCTGACCAATTGCCACGTTGGCGGCGGTCACCCACCACGGGCGGGGAAGTAAGGAGGGCGAAACAGCAGCCCACGTAGCTAATTCCGCACCCAAAATTCCAGCCGACATATTGGACGGTAAGGTTTGCCGGCTGGTCATACGGACGATGGGCGTGAGATCCGCGGCTACGCCAAGAGCGATTAGTGCAGCGCGGCGGAGAGCGCGTTTCATAATGTCCGATTATCCCAGATTTCGGTGGGAATTTCAGTGTGAGATTTAGCCCGTGCAAAAATCTCCACAAAGTTGCACAATAGGGTCATGGCAAATCATGTTGGAAACAAAGTAGTTCTCATCGGCGCCGGCGATGTGGGAGTCGCTTACGCTTTCGCTCTCATCAACCAAAGCATCGTTGACCACCTGGCAATCATCGACATCGATGAAAAGAAGCTAGAAGGCAACGTCATGGACCTCAACCACGGTGTTGTCTGGGCCCCGACCCGCACCCGCGTCACCAAGGGCACCTACGCCGATTGCGCAGATGCCGATATGGTCGTCATCTGCGCCGGTGCCGCACAGAAGCCGGGCGAGACCCGCCTGGATTTGGTGGGCAAGAACGTCAAGATCATGAACAGCATCGTCTCTGACGTCATGGCGAATGACTTTGATGGCATCTTCTTGGTTGCCTCCAACCCAGTGGACATCCTGACCTACGCCGTATGGAAGGCTTCCGGCCTGGATCACAAGCGCGTCATCGGCTCCGGCACCGTGCTGGACTCCGCTCGTTTCCGCTACATGCTGGGCGAGCTGGAAGATGTTGCACCGAAGTCCGTACACGCCTACATCGTGGGCGAGCACGGCGATTCCGAGCTGCCGGCCGTCTCCACCGCGAATATCGCTGGTGTCCCGTTGTCCAAGAAGCTGGACTCGGATCCGGAGTATGCAGAGCGCATCGAGAAGATCTTCGAAGACACTCGCGATGCCGCCTACTCCATCATTGACGCTAAGGGCTCTACGTCCTTTGGCATCGGCATGGGCCTGGCCCGTATCACCGCCGCCGTCATCCAGAACCAGGACGTGGCGCTGCCAGTATCTGCTTACCTGCAGGGTGAATACGGAGTAGAGGATCTCTACATCGGCACCGCTGCCATCATCAACCGGTCCGGCATCGTGCGCGCGATTGAGCTGGATCTCAATGAGCACGAAAAGGAGCGTTTCGATGCTTCTGCTAAGACCCTGAATGACATCAAGGAAGAGTTCTTCGGCTAGTGAAGATTATCGCTCATAGGGGATACTCCGGAAAATATCCGGAGCTATCCCCTCTAGCTTTTGAAAAAGCCCTAGATTTGCCAATTCACGGCGTCGAGTGCGATGTGCGCTTGACGCGCGATGGAAAAGTAGTGGTTCAGCACGATCCCACGTTGGACCGCACCGCGGGGCGCCCCGGCCGCATTTCCAAGATGGACTGGGAAGAATTGCGTGGCGTTGACATCGGTTCGGGCCAGCGCATGATGCTTCTCGACGAACTCTTGGAACTACTCGAGGGCACACCGCACCACCTTTATATCGAGACTAAGCACCCCTCCGGGCAGGGCGACATCCTGGAGGAGCAAACGGTGCTGCGCTTGCGTTATGCGGGGCTTTTTGACGATCCTCGGATCCACGTCATTTCCTTTTCCCACCACGCCATCCGCCGCATGCAGAATTTGGTGCCGCACATGGACCGGATTTATCTTCGTCGCGATTGGGAGCGCCACGTCAACCGTCCCGATCTAATGCTGTCCAAGCCCACCGCGCTCGGCGTATCGTTGCTGCGCGCGAAGCTGCAGCCGGCAATTATCGGCGCGCAGGGATTGCCCACCTACCTGTGGACCGTAGACAAGCCGGAGGATATGAAGTGGGCGTGGGCGAACGGGGTAGATATGCTCGCCACCAATCAGCCCGAAGTGGCCCTGCATGCCATTGAGCTCTAGTAAGCAGGTATCTTGGAGGCATGGCCAAGAAGAAAAAGAACAAGGAACAGCTGCCTGAGGGCATGTCCCGCCGCCAGGCAAAGCTCGCTGCCCGCGCCAAGGAACGCGCCGCCCTGGAAAAGGATCCCCGCCCCTACGGCGGACTTGCTGCGGAGGCCTCCCTGGTCGCCATGCAGGAGTTCGTCCCCTCCGCTTTTGCGAAGCTTGATGTCAAAGGCTGCGATAAGAACGTGTATGTAGCCACCGTCCTGCCGGGTGCTTCTGCCGCGCTTATTCGGGACACCGAATTTGGCGGAGATGCTTTCGTAGGCCTGCAGGTGCAGTCCCACACCCACAACCCAGGCCGCGACCTCGCCTTTGCCCTTAACTGGGTGAAGAATAACGAGCCGGGCGCCACCCTGGAATCCACCGCGGCCGACGGCTCGGAGCCGAAGCTGGAGGAGCTTATCGATGCCTCCGCTACCCTCGACGTGCAGCTTCACCAGGACTTCGAATGGTGGATTCCGGAGGGAGCACAGGTCACCCCGCAGATTGCGCAGTCGCTACGCGCAGCAAATGATTCCGTTATCGAGTCTCACCAGGTGGGCGAGAACATCACTGGTGCAGCCTTTTGGGCAAATGCCGGCGGCGGCAAGGCCCACATCCGTTGGGTCCGCCCCAATGACGATGAATCCGCGTTCCTGAACGCGCTGGCGCGCGTCGCCGCCCGCGGCGAGCTGAACTTGGACGAGGGCACCAAGTTCGCCGGTGTTTTCCGCACCCACGGTCTCATCGCTCCGGTCTTCGACTTGGATCCAGAGGTTGACCACGCTTCTTATGAGGACCACCTCACCCGCGTGGACAAGGCCTTGGAGGAAGAAATCTCTAATGATGCCCAGTTGAGCGCCGATGAGCGCAAGCAGCTAGAAAACATCAAGTCCCGCCAGGTGACCCTGCGCTAAAAGAGAGGAAAATGGCCCTTCCCCGGTAGAGGAAGGGCCATTTTTGATCGCTATTTGAGAGAATCCCACAACTCGGCGGCTGCTCCATCATCCCAGAGGACGACGTTGCCTACCTCGGTGTCTTGGAAACCGCCGATGGGGACGGTCTCGGTGTCTACACCGGAGCCCATGGCAAGCGCCACGCGGGCGAGGTGCCAGACGTGGTCGCCCTCGTCCACGATGAACGAGGAGGCGGTGTGGTTGACCAAGGAGAAGGCGCGGAATGGGTTAATCAGGGTGGCTGGGGAAGCAACCTTATCCAGCAATGCGGAGAAGAATTCGCGCTGTCGCTGCACGCGGTCAAGGTCACCCATGGCGGTGGCGCGGGTGCGCACGTACCCGAGGGCGTCGCGGCCCTTGAGCTTCTGGCAGCCATCTTGGAGATCAATGCCGGCCAGCGGGTCATTGATGGGTTCCTTCACGCATACGTCTACGCCGCCGACGGAGTCGACCACATTGGCTAGGCCGCCCATGCCGATCTCGGCGTAGTGGTCGATGCGCAGACCGGTCGTGCCCTCGACGGTTTGGACAAGGAGCTGCGGTCCACCGTAGGTAAAGGCAGCATTGATCTTGTCCATGCCAAAACCGGGGACTTCCACGTAGCTATCGCGTGGGATGGAAACGAGCTTGGCCTTGCCGGTGCGTGGGATGTGCAGCAGCATGATGGTGTCGGTGCGGCCCTCGCCCACATCACCACCGGTGCCCAGTTCAGCCTGCTGTTCCTCGCTGAGGCCTTGGCGGGAGTCAGAACCGACGAGCAACCAATTGGTGCCGGCGGTATTAGACACTTGTTCTTCTGGCAGCGCCTCCACGCGGGTGAGGCGGGCATCGGTCCAGAACATGAAGACGAGGTTGAATACCAGCAGGACGACAAGCGCCAAGCCAACGCACCCGAGGGCGCGCTTGGCCGGATTGACCTTTTTGCGCCGGCTGTGCGGGCGCTGCCGGGGTGCAGGGCGCGGCGTGGTGCGACGAGGCGGGCGCTGCTGCGCGCGGTACTGGCTGGGGTAGCGGCTCGGTGTTGGCGGAGGAGTGCGGCGCGGGGGCTGTTGCTGTGGCTGCGGAGCGCGGAAGGATTGTTGCTCGGGTTCCACGCGCCGCGGCGCCGGGCGGGCGGAGGAACGGCGTCGAATGGGGCGGCCGTATCGATCCTTGAGGGGACGTCCATCAGCCCCAAGGACGAATTCAGTGGAGGAGTCGTCGCCGGCGCGGCGGGCCTCCCTATGCGGATCTCGTCCTGATTCAGTCATGCGCTATACCTTACAAGGAGCAGCGAGCAACGCCTGCTTCGCGACGTCTCCTTAAGGGCATTTTCACAGGAAGGAATAACCTACGAAAGCGACGGCGTCGATAAGAAAATGCGCTATGACCAAAGGCCATACCCGCCCCGTGCGGTGGTAGTAATAGCCGTAGATTAACCCCATGATGATATTGCCACATCCAGCGGAAATACCCTGGTAGAGGTGGTAAGAACCGCGGAGAATGGAGCTTGCGGCCAGCGTGGCTGGCAGCGACCAGCGGGCCTGGCGCAAGCGCGTCATAAGCCACATCACCACCACGGTTTCTTCCGCGAAGGCGTTGGCAGCGGCCTTGAGGAGGGAAACGGGGATTTCCATCCAGGCATTGGCGAAGTCGCCCGGGATGACTTCCTTGCTCCACCCAAAATGCACCGCCGCGAAATACAGGGCGAGCCCTGGGATGCCAATGAGGGCGGCAAGCCCTGCGCCTTCTAGCCAGTCGCGGGCGCGGTGGGGCCGGGGCATTATGCGGTCCTTGGTCAGCAGGAAAAGCGCTAAGGCTCCATAAGAAAAGAGCACGGCGGCCGAGCACAGCTGCAGGCCTATATCCACCCAGGCAAGAGAGGATTGGCTGGAATTGAGCGTGACCGATTGTTCGTCGAGCCGCTGCGGGGAGGCCAGGGCATTGATGAGGTTCAATACCGCCCGCACCCCGGAAATACCAAAGGTGAGGGTGAGGACGATGAGCAGCTCGGCACGTAGGGACTTAGTCATGGGTGCAGGATGTGGGCGAGGCCGAGGAGGGCGGCGTCGGAAAGCGTAATGCCTCCCAAGTGTACGCCTACCGGCGGGTGATTGGGTACGGCCCACGGTATGGAAATGGCTGGCAGACGGGCCATGTTGAACAGGGAACCCCACGGCGACCACCGGGTCTGGGCTGCGAAATTCTCCGCATGGGGCAGGGACAAGAAAGAACCAATACGCGGCGGGTCTGTGGTCAGCATTGGGGTGAGGATGGCATCGACGCCCCATTCCTGGGCCAGCAAGCCGGGTAGTTGCCGGACATGCGCCCGCGCCGCGGCCAGCTCAGCGGAGCTAACGCGCCGGCCCTGCTGAGCAATCCACTCCGCGTAGCCCGCCGCCGGGTTGAGCCCCGCCAAGCGGGAGGTAAAGGTCGTGCGGAAGTGCGCAAAGGTGGCCCGGGCCTGCGGATACGGGGAAATGGGCACCACGGTGAAGCCGGCTGCCTGTAGGCGTTGGGCGGCCTCGCGGGTGGCGCGCAGATGGTGGGCATCGACGCTGGCATCACAAAACAACGGCTCTACCAGCAGGCCGACGCGGGCGCGCGGGGTGATCATGCGGTGGCCATGCAGAAAGGCATTATCGGCCACGGTCCGGGTGATAAAGCCCTGCACACCCAGTTCTTTTCCTGCCGGTTTAAAGCCCACCACGCCGCAGGCCGCGGCCGGCACTCGGATGGAACCGCCGCCATCGCTGGCGTGCGCCGCGCGCAGCAACCCGCGCGCGACCTGTACTGCCGCACCGCCCGAGGAACCACCCGGTGTGCAGCCGGGATAAAGGGGATTATCGGGATGGGGCAGGCCCACTGGTTCCGTATCCACGCGCAGGCCCAACTCGGGTGTGGAGGACTTGCCGATGATTAAGGCGCCTTGCTTTTCCAGTCTAGCCACGAAGGGATCGCTGGCGATTGCTTGATAGGTGCGGTCTACATTTCCCAGGGTAGTGGGCATACCAGCGACATTGTAAAGGTCCTTGGCGGAGAGCACCCAGCCGCTAAGACGGCCGCTATGGGTTGCTTTCCGCTCTAGGTCCATATAGGTGAATCCATGCTCTGCAGGGGAAAGGCCGTGCAGATTTGAACGGAGTTGTTCTACGGAAAAGTCCATAAAGCCCCAATATAGAGTCCCTCTGGATCGACTCGAAGCTGTTACTAGGTGGAAACGCTTGGCCAGTAGTACTTTAGCAAAAGCGAGGGAGAGAACTTTTCAGTTCTGTTATGGGCGGCCACCTAGCGATTAGGAAAGAGGAGGCCAGTATGCCTAGAAAGAAGAATTTCAAGGCCGTCCTCTTAGCATACAAGTTGCGTCGCGATAGGAACCGAGTACGCTACTCGCGGCGGGATGAGCCTAGGGCACAGGCGTACTAGAGTCGGGATCTGTTAACCCGTTCGCATTTATTTGACACGAAAGCCAGCGAGCGAAGACAGCTTGGTGAGCCAGGGTCAATGCCTAAAGATAATCTAAACGTATCGGAGTATAGGAATTGTCCACCTTGCTAGATCCCAACGGAATTGGTCGAAGTCCATAACCTCCTCACTTTGTTTCCGAGCCGGAGACCTTATCAAGCGGAAAGCGAAAAGCGTGCTGGCATGCGGGCATAGTCTCGTGAATCCGATTAGCAGTTTCACATCGAATGCGGGCTTTGCATGGGAATCAAAATTATTGGAGCAAACAAGATTTGACCTTAACCGCAGGCTGCCGCACTTGTTATGCCATTCGGTCGATAAGCTGCTTTACTTCGTTGATCATTACCTTTCCCATTGCATTACGGGGGAGAGAATCAGTGAAGTAAACGTCCCTTGGAATTGAATGGGAGGCTAAATTGTCGTCCACCCAATCTCGGACATCGTCTTCGGTTACAGAAGATCCATCGGTAACTACAATAGCCGCAATTCGTTGGAATTTCTCGGGATCGTCAACCCCGATTGCGAAGGCTTCTTTAATATGGGGATGTTTCTCTATTACCTCGGTGACGGATTCGGGATGAACATTCTCACCGCCGACAATTATCATGGAATCTGAGCGTCCGACAACATGTAGGTATCCCTCGGAGTCATAGAAGCCCATGTCGCCCATGTTAATCATGCCTCCGGTGTTAGGGACGTAAGGTGGTTCTTTATCGGGATTCGTGTACTCGTCTAGCATCATCGGGCTCTTCATTGCGATTTGTCCGATACGGCCAGTAGGTACTTTATTTCCGTTGCCATCATGAACTAAAACTTGAATTCCAGGTGATGGCATTCCTACGATTGAGGGATCACGGAGGACGACCTCTGGGGGAGCGCAGGTTGTCATATCAGTTTCAGTTGACCCGTACAGATTGGAAACAATCGGACGGCCAAAACGTGAATTAGCGCGTTCGACCAAATCCTTCGTAACTTTGTTACCGCTTGACCCTATCCATTTTAAGCTTTCAAGCGAGTAGTCATCGCTGAGCATGTATTTCAAGAAAATAGGAGAAGAGATACTCCCTTCGCATTGGTAGCGATCGATGAGTTCCATGCCCTCTTTAGGGTCGAAGATCCGCCGAATAACCAGGGTATTTGCTCCGGCGAATGCAATATTAAGCCCGCCGTGTCCCCATGCATGGAAAAGTGTGCAAGGCATATATATTGTTTGGAGAGGTTTCCAAGCCATTACCGAAAGGATTTGCCCCAACGTAATGGGGAACATTGGATCATTTCTACCGACTCCTTTAGGGGTACCAGTCGTGCCGGAGGAAAACAGAACATTAGGGGACTGTCCGGGGATGAGCGGAAGCTTGCTTTTCGGGGTCTGGTCAAAAATATGTGAAATGGAGTCTACGATGCGAGGGTGAGTGCTCTCGGAAGCGCGAGGACCGTTGAGGATAACTACCTCAACGGTACTGGGCAGCTTATGGGCTAACTCACTATCCGCGAAAACTAAACGTATATCGTTTTGGTTGATCAGTGTTGTTAACTGTTCTTTCGAGGCTTGCACATTTAGCATATTGCACGACATGCCATTATATGATTTTGCTATAGCAGCATCGATTGTCTCAATCGAATTTAGTGCAAGGACGCCATACGAAAAATCTCGACGCTTCACTCCGTGGCTTTCTGCATAATCAATCAGCCAACGGGAGACGTGTTGAATTTCGGCGCTCAAATCTTGAAAGCTGATTGACCGGCGATCGTCTATCACGGCTATCCTGTTGGGGTGGTTAAGGCGGGCATTTTCCAAGTTGCGGGCGAATGAAAAATGATAGCGGATTATATTGGGCAACGCCATAAGAATTGCCTTTGGGTTATTTCCAAGTCCGATGAACCCGGCGTTATGGGCTGTTCGAAGCATGAACTTCATGCCGATTGCCGTCGCTTTTGCATTTTCTAGGGTTCTAGTGGAGCGCACGGTTGTCCTTTCAAGTTGGATAGAGACGAAGTCTCAAAAATTATAAGGGCAATGAACCTTAATAGCGAGTTCTTGCGAAGCGTTAGCGAAACTTGAGGCCCTTATTCGCATAACATGGTGTGTTATATGTATGCACGTGGTAAAGGTATATATGCTGACGCGAGAACGCGTTTATGTAGCGAACTGACTACATTCCTAACGTGTTGCGAGCCTAGACTGGAGAGAACATGAATATTAATCGCATAACTGTATTTGGCGGCGGGACCCTCGGTGCCCAAGCAGCATTGCAATTCGCACTTTACGGAAAGCAGGTCACGGTCCTGGGCCGTTCCGATAATTCTTTGGAAAAGGCACTCAGTCGCATTCGTGCATATTCCAAAAAATATGAGGAAGAAACGCCCTTCACGGCTGACGAAGTTCTTCGGGCGCAGAAAAGCATCAAAGTTTCCAGTTGCCCAAAGGAAGCATTGAGTGACACCGACCTTGTATTCGAATGCACCAGCGAGTCCAGAGAAGTTAAAAAACAGGTACTTGAAACAATTGAGGCAAATATCGACAGTGATGAAGTGGTCGTCGCTACAAATTCTTCAACTTTATTGCCGAGCTCGTTGGCGAAATACCTTAAAGATGGTTCTCGCTTCCTAGCTATTCACCTTGCAAACGAAATATGGAAGCGTAGTACAGCGGAAATCATGCCTCATCCGGGAACGAAGCCGGAGCTTATGGATGAGGTAGCACAGTTTGTCAAGGAAGTCGGGCTCACTCCTGTTCCTCTAATGAAAGAGCAGCCTGGATATATACTAAACTCTCTGATGATCCCTTGGCTAAGGGCAGGGCTGGATTTGGCGGCGACAGGCGTTGCCTCCCCAAAGGACATAGATGCAGTGTGGGAAGCCGTGATGGGGTCTGAAGGGCCATTTCGGGTAGTCGACATAGTCGGCTTGCGCACGATCGTCTCGGTTTTGTCTTTGGAAGTTGAAGCCGGCATCGAGGGGTCCCAGAGAATTATTGACTATCTAACCGAGGCGTACATCTCTAAAGGCTGCTTGGGAGTCGAAAACGGCAAGGGAATTTACGATTACAGTTGATCTGAAGGTTAAAAATCGTAAGATTTATAGTATACTGGCCGTAATTCGTATCGTTAAAAAGGCTCTCGAGAAGGTTTCTCAATGTTGAAAAAAGTTCGTAAGGGAATTGTCGCTGCTTCGCTAAGCTTCTGTACGATGGCTGCTTCTCTTTCTCCCGCCGGAGCAGCGCCATTTAGCAGTGACGATCGGCAGCTGCCGTATTTGGATCCAACACGAGTAAATCTCCAGGATTTAAATGCCAATCGTGCTGTCGAGAAGGTTTCTCCAAATAATCTTGTGACACTTGGCGATTCTATTTTTAGTAATCCCACTGCTGGTGACGCCGCGTATAGCATGGCTACTCGAGGGGTACAAGATAACGGTGTTCGCTCGGCTTTGCGTGCAGCCTCACCTAATATCAGTGCACGTGGATGTGCTCAGGGCTTTCCGAGTATCCCTAAGTCACTAGCAGCCAACTTGAATGCTCCGTTGAACGACTACTCCTGCCCTGGCGCAACTCTTTACTCACCAAACGGCGGTAATACAATTTTGTCTCAGGTAGATAGCGCCGTTCGAGATGGAGCGTTAAGTCCTAGCACCAAGTATGTGGCTATTCAGGCCGGATACAATGACGTGTATAACAATTATACACTGCCATCAGGAGAGCGCGTTAACGACGATAAACTGGCTGAACTTCTGAATTCACCCACGCAACGGGATCTTTTTGCGAGGGCTATGGATAGGGTTATCGACCGTGTTAAACGAGCGGCTCCAAACGCTACAGTAAAGCTGGTGGGATACCATACCATCACTGACGATCGTCCAGGCGGCTGGCAATGCTTATATCATGTGGGGTATGGACGTGGACAAGATAATGCCTTCGATATCAGTTATGCCTTCCCGATTTATTGGGATACCCGAGGAGAAATAAACTCTAACACTTGGATGCAGCAGGCTGCCGAGCGCAAGAACGTGGGATATATCGATACACGCGAGTTTTCCAAGGATCATGGGGAATGTGCTGCGCCCGAGGACCGTTGGGTAAGCGGGGTTTTGATCGATACTACTACGAGTAGTTATAATCTTGCCCTCCATTTGACAGATGTCGGGGTAAATGAAATTTCCCGTCACGTTGCTGCACAGTACCGCTAATTTAACTCAGTCTTCCAAAAGAAAGATACTCAATCGTGCTCTTAGATACCAAGAATCCGAGTAGTCCACTTACTATGGCCTTTAACTACTATAGTGGAATGTTCGATAGCTTCGTCGACTCCGTAGTAAATGCAGTCCAGAATGCCGCACCGCAACTGCTCGGTATTGTTCAAACATTGCCTTGGTAAGAAGGCCGAGCTATACATGGCGGTGCCGCGGTCGCCCCGTTAGTAGTGGATAGGTGTTAACTGTATGGCGGGGTCGAGAGCCGGCTGCTTAGATGATTTTCTCCCAGCTGATGTTATTTTTGCACCGCATATATTTTGACGAGGCTGGAATTGAGAAGTTTATCCCGCCTGCCGGTTTTGTGTTAGACTTCTCTTTTGTCAAGCTACCTGCCACTGCACTCAAGGTTTAAGGCGTGCGCCCCACGGTACTGTAGGCATGAAATTGGCCAATATGACGACTTGCACACTGAATCATGGCTCCACTCCAAGGGTTGCTTACCTTGGGCCGCCAGGATCCTTTACCCAAATCGCCGCTGAGACGTTAACCCGTAATTTTTCGGCAGCGACGATGTTTTCGATGGGTTCTCCTTCGGATATCATTGGAACTCTACACTGCGGAACTGCTGAATATGCATGCTTAGCGTTCGAAAATTCCGTAGAAGGTGCGGTTACTTCGACCTATGATGCGCTCATAGAATCTGGACCGGTCCAGATTTACGGTGAAGCGGATATTTCCATCGCGTTCAATATTATGACCTTGCCGAATCAACGAACGATTAGGCGGTTGAGCGCCCACCCGGTGGCATTTCGTCAGATTCGCTCTTGGGTAAAACAAAATTTACCCGAGGTGGATTTTGTCCCGGCAAGCTCAAACTCTGCGGCTGCAGAGGCCGTAATGCGAGGACAGATGGACGCAGCCGCAGCACCGGGTCGCGCCGCGGAGCTCTTTGGGCTGGAGTCTATTGCACGAGATGTAGCGGATTTTCCTAATGCACAAACCCGATTCATTTTGGTAGGGTTGCCAGGAAAGCCACCGGCGCGAACTGGCCATGATCGAACTAGTGTCTTCTTCTCTCTTCCCAATAAGCCGGGTAGCTTGGTCGGAGCTCTGCAGGATTTTTCCCAACGGGGTGTTGATTTATCTAGGATTGAGTCTCGCCCTACACGAGATGCTCTCGGTAATTATCGCTTTTTTGTGGATCTTATTGGGCATATCGAGGATCAAGCTGTTGCAGAAGCCCTGCGTGCACTAAAGATGCGGGCAGAGGATATGCGGTTCTTAGGTTCTTGGCCGGCGGCAACGCCTGCGGGCAAGCCACCGCGCGATCTGGCAGCGGCGGATGATTGGGTAGCGCGGGCGCGCAGGGGCCAATAATCTAGAAGCATGCCCGGAAGAATTATCCTGCTGCGTCACGGCCAGACCTATTCCAATATTTCCCGCCTCCTCGATACCCGCCCGCCCGGGGCAGAGCTTACCGAGCGCGGGCGCGACCAAGCCACGGAGGCAGGTCGGGAGCTAGCGCAGTTGGTGGGCGAGCGCGAGGTGGAATTTAAATGCTCCATTGCCCTGCGCGCTCAGCAGACCGCGATGCTGGCGGCACGTGCCTTTGAGCAGGAACGCGGTATGCCGGAATTCTCTCAGCGCGTTGACGTAATCTCCGGCGTGCACGAAATTTTCGCCGGTGACTGGGAGATGGACGGTAGCGAAGATGCCCATCGGTCGCACATGGTGGCTATGCGTGGCTGGTGCGATGGCGAGCGCGGCGCCGGGATGGAAGGCGGCGAGACCTTGGATGATGTGCTGGCGCGCTACCAGCCGGTGCTGGAGGGCATTGCGAAGCAGCTTGGCGACGACCACGATGTCATTCTCGTCAGCCACGGCGCCGCTATCCGCGTGGTCACCAAACACGCCACGGGTGTTGATGCCGACTTTGCCTATACCGGCTACCTGGCCAATTGCCGCTTTATGGTGATGGAACCGCGCGGCAAGGACTTTGGTGAGTGGACGTTAACCCAGTGGGCGGATACGGAGCTCTAGCCCCAGCCCAAGCGGTGCAGCTCCTCTTCTTCGAGGCCAAAGTAATGGCCGAGTTCGTGGAATACGGTGACCTTAACCTGCTCTGCTAATTCTTCCTCGCTGCCGGACCAGCGCTGCAGCGTGTTCCGGTAAATGAAGATCGCATCGGGCAGGAAACCGGCGTGATCGAAGGTGCGGTGCGGCAGTGCGACGCCCTCGTAGAGCCCTAGCAGCATAGGGTTATCGGGATTTTCATCTTCAACCAAGATGACGAGGTTGCGCATGCGGCGCACGAATTCCTCGGGGACTTGATCCAGCGCCTCGTTGACCATCTCATCGAAGCGCTCTTCTGATACCTCGACCATTAGGGCGCTGGGGCCGGTGCGGGGGCGGCGGACTCGGGTGCCGGACTATTGTCCTTGTCCTCACGCAGTGGATTGCGCTCAGGGCGTTCCTCCGGCGGTTGACCGTCGATAGTCAGCGCCTGGCGACCACCGGTAGCGGAACCGGTGATGGCAGAGAAACCGCCGCCTTCGCGGGCATGCACAAGGGAGCAATTGACGGACTTGGTGCCGCCATTCCACGAGGCCTCGGTGATAGAGCCCCAGAATGGTTGCAGCGTGGACTGGTAGAGCTGCTCCTCGCCGCCAAGGTAGTGCTCAGTAGCGGCGGTACACGTATCGGACATGAACTTGTCCATATCCTTGCCGTCCGGGTAGCCGTCAGGGAACTGCTTGCCCACATCGATGACGGAAACGGTCTCCATTTGGTGGGGCTTAGCGCAGTCGACGACGTGCGGAACTTGCTTGTCATCGATGGCCAAGCACTCGGCCGGCTTGGCGAGGTTTGCCTGCTCGGAGGCCTCGACGTTGCCGGTAGTAAGCTGCGGTACGCCGTGATCATCGGTGGTTTGCAGGCCACACAGCAAGGTGCGGTCGCCGCGATCCCAGGCGGACTGCGGCGGCAGAATGGACGCCACATCGTACTTACCATTCGGATCCCACTTCCCGTGCAGGTAGCCCACGGAGGCGGATTCGCACAGCTCATCGCGCAATTGGTGTTGGCGGGTAAGCGCTGGGCGGGTGGCATCAGGGCCGAATTCGCTGGTGGGGTAGACGCTCAGGTCTTCGGTCTTGGAAACCTCGAAGCGGTGCTGTTCGGAGCACGGTACTTCCTTGAACCCGGTGGCGGAGCCATCCTGGGCGATGTCCCACGTCAAGCAAGCGCCGGCGGCCGCAGCGGTGAAGGGCTCCGGTTTAGGAGCGGCGGTTTCTGAAGTATCCCCACTATTGTGCTGCTGGGCAGCGGTAGTATCTTCGCCACCCGATTTGTGGGAGCTGATAACGCCATAGATGCCCATGAAAACGGCCGCCGCGATTGCCGCAATCAAGACAATCTGGACGGCCACAGCGGAACGCCACGCAGGTGATTTTTTCATAAGGCCCTTAATCTTACCTGTTAAGCAGGGTGCTGGCTAGATACTGTTCTCCCTAGCCACCCGGGTAGTCAGGCGGTAGCGGTCGGTGCGGTAGACGGAGGAACACCACTCCACCGGCTTATCACCCGAGCGGGAGTAGCGCACGATGTGCAGCAGTGGGGTGCCCACGGGGACGTCGAGAAGCGGGGCAGTGTCCGCATCGGCTGAAATCGCCGAGACCGTTTGATCTGCATCGGTGATGGGGACGTCAAAGACGGAGTCGAGGATGGCGTAGACCGAATTGTAGGTGTCATTTTCTAGCAGGCTGGGCGCATACGTGGAGTTATACCAGCCGTCATCAATGGAGTAGGGCTCGCCATCGCCCAAGCGCAGGCGGCGCAGATGAATATGTTCGGTTTGGGCAGGCGTATCAAAAAAGAGGGCGGCATCCTCCGGGGCGCTGCTGCGTCCGCTGGTAAGGATTTTGGAGGAGGCAGTGACGTCTTGTGCGCCCATCTCATCCGAGAATGAGGCTAGGTGGAGCCGGGAGACAAGGGGATTGGGCGCTACGAAGGTGCCCTTTCCGCGGACGCGCCGCAGTTTTCCGGCCGCGACAAGATCCCCGATGGCGCGGCGTACCGTGATCCGTGACACGCCATAGGTTTCTTCAAGAAGCCTCTCGCCGGGCAAGATATCGCCGGGTTTGAGGGTCGTGCGGCACAATTCTTCGAGGATATCGTGCAATTGGGTGTGTTTTGGAACGGGACCGTCCGTAATTGTGCGGGCGGGGAGCTGAACGGCGGACATAAAGCCATCATAATTCGCTGGTTATTACCACCGCAAGATGTTGCCAATACGCTAAACTTAGATACGTGATTGATCTCAAGCTACTCCGCGAAAACCCCGACGTTGTCCGTGCTTCTCAGGTGAACCGAGGTGAGGATCCCTCCCTTGTAGACCAGCTCTTGGAAGCTGATGAGCAGCGCCGCGCTGCTATCCAAAAGGCCGACGAACTGCGCTCTGAGCAGAAGGCTTTTGGCAAGAAGATTGGTCAAGCCTCCCCAGAGGAGCGTCCGGCACTGCTGGAGGGCTCTAATGAGCTGAAGGCCAAGGTCAAGGAGGCGGAAGAGGCACAGTCTGCCGCTGAGGCCAAGGTGGAAGAGCTGCAGTACAAGCTCGATAACGTGGTTGAAGGTGCCCCGGCCGGCGGCGAAGATGACTTCGTAGTGGTAGAAGAAGTAGGCCAGATTCCTGAGTTCGACTTCGAGCCAAAGGATCACCTTGAGTTGGGCGAGTCCCTCGGTCTCATTGACGTCAAGCGCGGCGCTAAGGTAGGCGGCGCTCGTTTCTACTACCTCACTGGCGATGGCGCCTTCCTACAGCTGGGAATGCTGATGCTCGCGGCGCAGAAGGCGCGCGAAGCCGGTTTCAAGCTGATGATCCCTCCAGTTCTGGTTCGCCCAGACATTATGTCCGGCACCGGTTTCTTGGGCCAGCACTCCGATGAGGTTTATTACCTACCGGCCGATGATATGTACCTGGTAGGCACCTCTGAGGTGGCCCTTGCCGGTTACCACAAGGATGAGATCATCGACCTCTCCAATGGTCCGCTGCAGTACGCCGGCTGGTCCTCCTGCTTCCGTCGTGAGGCTGGCTCCCACGGTAAGGACACTCGCGGCATCCTGCGCGTCCACCAATTCGACAAGCTGGAGATGTTTGTCTACTGCAAGCCGGAGGACGCGGAAGAAATGCACCAGCGCCTTCTGTCCATGGAAAAGGACATGCTTGCAGCCATGGAACTGCCCTACCGCACCATCGATATTGCCGGTGGCGACCTCGGTTCTTCGGCGGCCCGCAAGTTCGACAATGAGGCTTGGGTTCCTACCCAAGGCACCTACCGTGAGCTGACCTCCACCTCGAACTGCACCACCTTCCAGGCTCGCCGCCTGTCCACCCGCTACCGCGATGAGAACGGCAAGACCCAGATCGCAGCTACCCTGAACGGCACGCTGGCGACTACCCGCTGGCTCGTTTCCATTCTGGAAAACCACCAGCAGGCTGACGGCTCCGTCGTTGTCCCTGAGGCCCTGCGCCCGTTCGTGGGCAAGGATGTCCTGACCCCGCAGTAAGTCCGCCGTCGTCCTGGAGAGTTATGAACGCTGCGACGAATTTCCTGTACCGCCAGATCACCCACATTGGCAGGGGGGTGACTCTGGCACAGGGGTTAAAAATGCGCCTTTCGGGGGAAGAAAATATCCCCGATAAGGGCGGCGCGGTGTTGGTCTGCAACCACACCGGCTATATGGATTTCCTTTTTGGCGCCTTTTTGGCCTATCGCAAGAAGCGTCTCGTACGCTTCCTGGCTAAAGCTGGAATCTTTAAAGCCCCAGTGGCAGGGCCGTTGTTGAAGGCCATGCACCACGTGCCAGTTGACCGTATCGATGGCAGCGCCTCGTTCCGCCAAGCGGTACAGCTGGCCAAGGACGGCGAACTCGTGGGCGTGTTCTCTGAAGGCACAATTTCCCGCAGCTTTGAAATCCGCAGCATGAAAAGTGGCGCCTCCCGCATTGCCTATGAGGCGGGGGTGCCGGTAATCCCACAGGTCATTTTTGGTTCGCAGCGCCTGTGGACCAAGGGGCACAAAAAGAACCTGGGACGGACCAAGACCCCTGTCTTTATTACCGCCCTCGAACCGTACTATCCCACCGGCGATGCGGAGGCTGATACCGCGGAGATTCGACGCCGTATGCAAGAGGCGTTGGAAGGACTATGGGAGCAGTACGAAGCCGAATTTGGGCCCATGCCTGCCGGTGAATACTGGGTGCCCGCCCGTAAAGGTGGAGGGGCTCCCACCCTTGATGAGGCAGAAGCTCGCGATGCTGAAGTGGAAACCGAACGCCACCGCGTACGCCGACTGCGCGACGATCTAGTGGGCCTCAAAGAACGCGTCTCCGTTACTACGGTTGACTTGGTGCGCAACCACATGGCCGCCGCCAAGAAAACGGACGAGGAGGAGCCAAAGAATAAGGCGCGTACCGCCCCGGAGACCTTGGAGTGGATCAAGCACAACCTCAACGCCGTGGTTGAAGAGGCAACCCGCGGCTTGGATGAAGGCCGCGATAAGGTCGCGGATGTCATGGCGCAGCTGAAGTCGGATGTGGCGCAAACCCAAGCGTCCATCACGGCCAGCAGTAAGGAGATATGGGCCGGTTCCGTAGCAGAGCAGGGCCTGTTGGCGGCAGCTACCCAATCCCGGCTTATCGTCTCGCGCTTGCCGCACCGCATGAAGGCGCAATTCTCTTCCATCCCCCGCGTGATAGTGGCGCACAGCAGCGCGCTGAATTGGGAAGATGGCGCGCTGACTCCGCGATTGCACAAGGCTTTGGCGGAGATCTACCCGGCGGCCGAAGTCCTGATCGTGATATCACCCGCCGGTGAGGTGGATGTTCCGCAGGCCGTGTGGAGCGTTGTCCTTGATGCGGATGCTGTGCAGCCGCGTCTCGATACCAATGCACTCTCCGTCACTGCCGCGACCGCGGTACAAGGCGTGGAGCGCATCCTCGAGGATCTGCAAGCTAAGCCGGAAGAGGTCCTGGTTTTTGCTAACGAGCCAGGCGACGAGGATTTCCTTGATTGGATGCCGGTGGTGGCTTTGGAAACTGCCCCTATTGAGGTGGTCAAGGGCGCCCAAGCGGTCACATATTCTGCGGAGAAAGCCGGAATGTCCGAAGTGCTTGAAGTGATGGCGCGGTTAGCGCAGAAATAGCGCGGGCTTTGCGTCTGCTTTGCACCCCCGCGAGGGGGTGCTTTTTCTTTTCGGGTGGCTAAGTATTTTAGGAAAAGTTACTGCTTACGGGCCTGAAACCTACGTGTGAGTAACCATCTGTGTAACTGACGCCCGTGACTCCTATCATAGGTTTAAGGAGATAAAATCTCTGCAGCCGCGGTGTGAATCTTTCCACCGAAACCACAATTTAACTGCTCTTAGCTGTGCTTTTGCCATCTCATTCATGGATTTATGGCGCAGGCACATGCAAGCACCAAGGAAGGAGATGCGGTCAGCAATGACCCAGCAAAGCAACCAATCCTTTAACCCCGAATACTTTGAAAATCTATGGAATGGATACGCAGATGAGGACTACGACGTAGTCATCATCGGTGGCGGTTCCGTAGGCGCTGGTGCGGCAGCGGACGCCGCTACCCGTGGCCTCAAGACCGCCGTCATTGAGGCGCGCGACTTCGCCGCAGGTACCTCTTCTCGCTCCTCCAAGATGTTCCACGGTGGCCTGCGCTACCTGGCCATGTTTGACTTCCGCCTAGTGGCGGAGTCCCTCAAGGAGCGCGAGCTGAACATGTCTACCCTGGCACCCCACCTGGTGAAGCCGCTGAAGTTCATCTTCCCGCTGACCCACCACGTATGGGAGCGCGTGATGATGTTCGGTGGCTTTACTCTTTATGACCTCATGGGTGGCGCCAAGAGCGTCCCTATGCAGAAGCACCTGACCCGAAAGGGCGTGCTTAAGGTAACCCCGGGCCTGAAAGAAGATGCCATTGTGGGCGGCGTGCGCTACTATGACACTTTGGTTGATGACGCCCGCCACACCATGACCGTGCTGCGTACCGCCGCCGAGTACGGCGCTGATGTTCGCACCAATACCGAGGTCATTGGCTTTGACAAGGACCGCGGCGGCCGCATCGTAGGCGCGAAGGTTCGCGATACCGCTACCGGCCGCGAGACCACCGTGCGCGGCAAGGTCTTTATCAACGCCACCGGCGTGTGGAATGACAAGATTCAAGAGATGGCCGGCGTGGAGGGCAAGTTCACCGTTCACGCCTCCAAGGGCGTGCACATCGTTGTGCCCAAGGATGCGCTTGATGCAGAGGCAGCCCTGTGCTTCGTCACCGAAAAGTCCGTCCTCTTCGTTATCCCGTGGGGCGAGTACTGGATCATCGGTACCACCGATACCGATTGGGAAAAGGGTCTCTCCTTGCCGGATCCGGCGCCGACCAAGTCTGATATTGACTATATTCTGGACCAGGTAAATCAGCGCGTACGCCGCCAGATCACCCGCGATGACATCGTGGGTGTCTACTCCGGTCTGCGCCCGCTGCTGTCCGGCAAGTCCGATTCCACCACCAACCTCTCCCGCAACCACGCCGTCGCACGCGTGGCCCCAGGCATGGTCTCTGTCGCCGGCGGTAAGTACACCACGTACCGCGTCATCGGTAAGGACGCCGTGGACTTAGCGGTGAAGGAACTGGGTACCAAGGTCCCAGAGTCCATCACCGAGCAAACTCCGATCCTGGGTGCCGCCGGCTATCACGCTTTGGCCAACCAGGTCCCGTCCTTGGCTCGTCGCTACAACCTGAGCGAGAAGTTCATTGAGCACCTGCTCGGCCGCTATGGCTCTTTGCTGGGCGAGGTTCTAGCGCCAGCTACTGAGGACGCCTCCCTGCTCGAGCCAGTGCCAGGTGCCGAGTCCTACCTGTGGGCCGAGGTCCGCTACGCCGTTACCCACGAGGGTGCATTGCACTTGGAAGACATCCTGTCCCGCCGCCTGCGCATCGCCATCGAGTTCGGCGATCGCGGTGTGAACGCCGCCTCGGCCGTTGCTGATTTTGTAGCACCGCTGCTGGGCTGGAGCGACGCCGACAAGGAGCGCGAGGTATCCCAATTCAAGGCCCACACACAGGCCGAACTTGAAGCAGAAGCTGCGGTAACTGACCGTGAGGCCAATGACATTTTGGTACGCGCAGGATCCGCTCGACCTACCCAAAACGAGGTATAAGTTATGACCGGATTTGATGCATTCCTGTGGGAGTTTATCGGCACTGCGTTGCTGCTCCTTCTAGGTAACGGCGTATGTGCGCTGGTGAACCTGCGCACCTCTGGCGCACGCGGTTCCGATTGGGTCGTTATCGCCCTGGGTTGGGGTATGGCGGTCTTCGTCGGCGCGAGCGTGGCCGATCCCACGGGTGGGCACCTTAACCCCGCCGTCACCGTAATGTTGGCCGTCAATGGCTCGCTCGAGTGGTCTCTGGTGCCGTATTACCTCCTGGGCCAGATCCTCGGCGCTATCCTCGGTGCCATCCTGGCATGGGCTGCCTTCAAGCAGCTTTTCGACGCCAATAATTACGACGACGCCGGAAACGTCACCGGCGCCAATAAGGACACCAACGGTATCTTCTTTACCAAGCCGGCACATCCTAAGAACGGCTGGAATGCGGTGACGGAGTTCATCGCCACCTGCGTGCTGTTGATGTTCATCGCCTTCGGCCCCACCGGCGGCGAGCTTGGCCCAATGAGCTACTTTGCCGTTGCTTTCGTTGTGGTGTCGGTCGGCCTGTCCCTGGGTACCCCTACGGGTTATGCCATCAATCCGGTCCGTGACCTGGGCCCGCGAATTGCTTATGCATTCATCTTGCCCATCCAGGACAAAGGTAGCGCGAACTGGGGCTATGCTTGGGTTCCTATCGTGGCCCCATTGGTCGCGGCCGTAGCCGTTGGCCTGTTGTCCGTTGCGCTCTAATTCCATCTTCGTATAGGAGACTAGACACATGACTAACAAGAAATACGTCGCCGCTATCGACCAGGGAACCACGTCGACGCGCTGCATCATCTTTGATCACAATGGCGAGCAGGCCGCCGTTGGCCAGCTCGAGCACGAGCAGATCTTCCCGGAAAAAGGCTGGGTAGAACACGATCCGGAAGAAATCTGGAGCAATACCCGTCGCGCCGTCGGTGAGGCTCTTGCCAATGGTGATATCACCGTGGAGGATATTGACTCCGTGGGCATTACCAACCAGCGTGAGACCACCGTGGTGTGGGATAAGCACACCGGTAAGCCGGTCTACAACGCCATAGTCTGGCAAGATACCCGTACCACCGCCATCTGTAAGGAACTCTCGGGTGAGGAAGGACCAGAAAAGTGGCGCCGCCGCACCGGTCTGATCATCAACTCCTACCCGGCGGGACCGAAGGTGAAGTGGATCCTCGATAACGTCGAAGGTGCCCGCGAGCGTGCTGAGGCAGGTGACCTGCTCTTCGGCACCATCGATAGCTGGCTGCTGTGGAACCTCACCGGCGGCGCCGAGGGCGATGCCGGCCGCGAAGCGCTGCACGCCACCGACGTCACCAACGCCTCCCGCACCCTGCTTATGGACATCGAAAAGCTGGAGTGGGATGAGGAATTGTGTAAGGAAATGGGCATCCCGATGTCCATGCTGCCGGAGATTCGCCCGTCCCTGGGCGATTTCCGTACCGTGCGTGAGCGCGGTTCGCTTTCCGGTGTGCCTATCCGCGCCATCCTGGGTGACCAGCAGTCTGCGATGTTTGGCCAAGGCTGCTTCCGCGCAGGTTCCGCAAAGAATACCTACGGAACCGGCCTGTTCCTCCTGCTGAACACGGGCACTACCCCAAAGTTCTCTGAGAACGGCCTGCTGACCACCGTCTGCTTCCAGCGCGAGGGCGAGCGCCCCGTGTATGCCCTCGAGGGTTCTGTATCCATGGGCGGTTCCCTGGTGCAGTGGCTGCGCGATAACCTGCAGATCATCCCCAACTCTGCGTCCATCGAAAACCTCGCGCGCGAAGTGAAGGACAACGGCGGCGTTTATATCGTGCCGGCCTTCTCCGGACTCTTCGCTCCGTACTGGCGCCCGGATGCTCGCGGCGTCATCGTGGGCCTGACCCGCTTTGCTAACCGCAAGCACTTGGCTCGCGCCGTGCTCGAATCCACCGCGTACCAGACACGCGATGTTGCCGACGCTATGGTGGCGGACTCCGGCGTGGAGATTACCGAGCTGCGCGTGGATGGTGGCATGACCATGAATGAACTGCTGATGCAGTTCCAGTCCGATATCCTCGGCGTGGAAGTACACCGCCCGAAGAATATCGAGACCACCGCCACCGGCGCGGCCTTCGCGGCAGGCTTGGACAATGGCTTCTGGGATGACCTGAGCGTTTTGGGTAGCCAGGAAGGAGACATGAAGGTATTTAAGCCGAAGCGCGAGAAGGAAGAGGTAGAGGCCCTCTACCGTGACTGGAAGCGCGCTATTAAACGTTCCCTGGACTGGGAGGATAATGAGGACGAGGACCTGAACATCTAAGTCCTGACGTAAACTCGCGGGTATGGAGAATTTCCCTGCCCGCGCTCCTCGCCTCATCGCGAGCGATATTGACGGCACCCTGCTGGACCGCAACCACCGTGTCCCGCGTCGCAACCGTGACGCAGTGGCGCGGGCGGTCCAACAGGGTGCCTATTTTGCGCTTTCTACCGGCCGTCCGTTCCGCTGGATTGCCCCGGTGCTGGAGCAGCTGCCCGTGCGGCCGGTATGCGTGACCTCGAACGGCGCTGTGTTGTATGACTCCGCGGAGGACCGCGTGATGTCCGCCCACGAGCTTTCACCCGCAGCGTTGGCGGAAGTGGTGGATGTGGCCCAGACCGTACTGGGCACCGTGGGCTTTGGCGCGGAGCGGGCTGGAGGCTCGCTTGCCGACGCCGTCGAGGACCTTTTCGTAGTAGAGCGCCACTACTCCGAAAACGCCCTGTTTGAAGGCTTTGGCGTGGTCAGCATGGGTGAGCTAGTGGGGCAGCCGGCGGTGAAGTTCCTCATCCGCAACACGGACTACTCCGCCCCAGAGCTCTATGAGCTCATTGCGCCGCACATCGATCCGGAGCTCGCGCACCTGACGTATTCCATGCAAGAGGGAATTTTGGAGGTTGCCGCGCCCAATGTGACTAAGCGCCGCGGGGTGGAATGGCTGGCGCAGCACACCGGCGTCGCCCAGCAGGAGACGATCGCATTTGGGGATATGCCCAACGATATCGAGATGCTGACGTGGGCTGGCTGCGGCGTGGCCATGGAAAACGCCCACCCGGGGGTTAAGGCGGCCGCGGATGCGGTCACCGTGGCTAACCACCAGGCGGGCGTCGCAAAGGTGCTAGAGCGCTGGTTCTAGTCGGTGAAGATGTCTACCTTTTCCGTTTCGGTGTTGTAGACAATCTCGCCACCCTGGAACTTCACGCGGATTTCCTTGCCATTCTTTTCCTCGTTGGAGAGAGGCAGGCCGAGCTTGGAGGCATTATCGCCCTCGGACCACTTCTTGGCGATCTCACCCGTCAACGCCTTGGTGCCGGACTCCTTGGAGGAAAGCACCACGCCATTCTGGAAGAGCTGGTAGAGGATCTTGCCGCCATCGGTGGTATCCGGGCCGCCGACTGCTAGACCCAAGACCGGGCCGAAGGCATTGAGCACGGAGGTCCAGGATTCCTTCAAGCCCTCGTTGTTGGATACTTGGACAACCTTGTTGACAATCTCCGGGATATCCCCGGTGGTCAAATTGCCCGCCACCTTCTGATCGGTATCAGGCTTCTGCAGGCGGTCATTGGCGATGAGCACGCCGAAGACTGCGGCAGCGATTCCAGCGAGGGCGGAGATGGTCGAGACTGGGACCTCGACGTTGCCCAGCGAGGACATGATTTCTTCGCCCGCCTGCTGCGGGGTGTTGGGGGTATTTGGCCGTGGAGACTCTTGCCAGTTCAGGTCCGTGCTGTTCTTGCCGGACTTGATGGCGTCCGCTTTGCGCTTGGTATTCTTACGGATTTCATCCCAATGGCGCGTGGTGTACTGGCCCGGGCAGGCCGTGTAGTGAAAATCATTATGGCCCGCGAACGCCGGCACGGTGGCCATGGTTCCTGCAGGGAACTTGGAGCCGTTGAATCCGCCGGAGTACAAGCTGGCCTTGCCCATTGGATCGATGCCAGAAATAGCGGCCTTCCAGCCAGCAATCTCGGCCACGGAGTTGAGCATCTCGCGGGAAGGCTCAGCCTGCTCGTAGTTGCCAATCATGGAAATGCCCCAGTTATTGGAGTTGAAGCCACCCACGTGGGCACCTTGTACGGCCTTGTCCAAGCCGCCGTAGCGGCCTTCGTAGATGGTGCCGAATTTATCCACCAGTACGTTGTAGCCGATATCGCACCAGCCCAGGGTCTGCGCATGGTAGTCGTAGGCACCGCGTACCTGTGCCGCCGCCTGCGCGCGGGTGTAGTTATTAGTACCTGCGGTGTGGTGCAGGGTCATGGCCTTGATGCCATCGTCGTAGGTTGGCTGCTGGCAGCGCTTAGATTCGTCTGCTCCCCAGCCGGCGCGGGTGACTACCTTGGGCATGCCCGCGGTTTCTGCGGTGGGCTCGATGGCTTCGCCTTCTTGGGCGTTGCCGTCGATAAACACGGCGTCGAGATCCGCAACCTGGGTGCGCTCATCGGCCACGGGGGAGATATCACCGACGTTGTACGCAAGCGGCGCGGGGCGGTTGGCATCAGCGCCCTTGGCGGCCTTGTCCAGGAGGGAGTCTTCCTTCTTGTCGAGGTTGGAACCGGTCACGAGGTCAACGTTGGCCATAGAAACCTGCACATCGTTGGTATCGCCCACGAAGATGAGTTCGGTGCCGTTCTTGCCCTCGGTGTAATTCATTGCATCCATGGGCAGCCATTCGCTCCAGGAACCGTCCTGCTGCTTGGAGCGGACGAAGGAGTTGATATCTCGTTTGCCCTCCCAGGTGACGGCAAACATGTTGAAGGTTTCGTCGCGGTGGAACTGCTTGACCGCGCGGCGGCCTTCGCCGTCGCCCTGAGCGGCTACGGCTGGGTCATCGACGACGATGGATTCGCCGTCACTGAAGCTAGAGGAGGAATTTTTGACCTCAATGGGACCGCCGTTGCCGGAGTCTTGGGTCTTGAGAACTTGCTGTCCGCCGAATGCGGCTGTCACGGCGAGCGCGATGGAGGTGACCGCCGCGATGACGGGGGTGGACCATTTTGACCTGGTGGGTACTAGTCGACGTCGTTGTTGCACTGTTATCTCCCTAGGGTTGTGCAGCTGTAAAAACCGTTGCCAAAAGTTAAGAGTTGATAGTGATGGTACGTTTGTGACTTC
The DNA here is from genome assembly GCF_030229435.2 of Corynebacterium sp. MSK122. Taxonomy (NCBI): domain Bacteria; kingdom Bacillati; phylum Actinomycetota; class Actinomycetes; order Mycobacteriales; family Corynebacteriaceae; genus Corynebacterium; species Corynebacterium sp. MSK122. Next base: position 41,647 of record NZ_JASPHV020000016.1, read on the forward strand.
TGTGAAATCTGTTGCGACACGCCGATGCACCGTGTCAGCTGCCGTAGTGCAATAAAGTGGAGGCCATGACTTCTTATGACCTCATCGTTGTTGGCTCTGGATTTTTTGGTCTAACGGTTGCCGAGCGCGCCGCTAGCCAGCTGGATAAGAAGGTGCTCATTGTGGAGCGCCGCAATCACCTCGGCGGCAATGCCTACTCCGAGGCTGAACCCACCACCGGAATCGAGGTGCACAAGTACGGCGCGCACCTCTTCCACACCTCCAATAAGCGCGTATGGGATTACTGCAATAAGTTCACCGATTTCACCGACTACCAGCACCGCGTGTTTGCCATGCATGATGGCACCGCCTACCAATTCCCGATGGGTCTGGGTCTTATCAACCAGTTCTTCGGCCGTTACTACTCCCCGGATGAGGCCCGCCAGCTCATTAAGGATCAGGCCGGCGAATTCTCCCCGGAAGAGGCGCAAAACCTGGAGGAGAAGGCTATCTCGCTCATCGGTCGCCCGCTGTATGAGGCCTTCATCCGCGATTACACCGCAAAGCAGTGGCAGACCGATCCGAAGGAGCTGCCGGCCGCGAATATCACCCGCCTGCCGGTGCGCTATACCTTCAATAACCGCTACTTCAACGACACCTATGAGGGCCTGCCGGTCGACGGCTACGCGGCATGGCTAGAAAACATGGCTGACCACGACAATATTGAGGTCCGCCTGGATACCGATTGGTTTGAGGTGTGCGAAGAGCTGCGCGCCGAGTCCCCAGATGCGCCCGTGGTCTACACCGGCCCACTGGATCGCTACTTTGATTTTGCCGAGGGCGAGCTGGGTTGGCGCACCCTCGACTTTGACTTGGAGGTGCTGGATACCGGTGACTTCCAGGGCACCCCGGTGATGAACTACAACGATGCGGACGTGGACTACACCCGCATCCATGAGTTCCGCCACTTCCACCCGGAGCGCAAGGATAAGTACCCGAAGGATAAGACGGTCATCATGAAGGAGTATTCGCGTTTTGCCGATAAAGGCGATGAGCCGTACTACCCAATCAATACCCCAGAGGATCGCACCAAGCTGGAGGCCTACCGTAAGCTCGCCGCCCAGGAGTCGAAGGATAATAAGGTTCTCTTCGGTGGCCGTTTGGGCACCTACCAGTACCTGGATATGCACATGGCTATCGGTTCAGCGCTGTCCATGTTTGATAACAAGCTCGCGCCCTTCTGGAACGAGGGCAAGGCTATTGAGCAGGAGCGTGGCCACTAAGCGCTATGCTTGATCGCCTCTGAGGAAAGGAGGTGACGGCATGGCTGACCGCCGCATGTGGAAAATGTCGCCGGAGCGGCTGCAGGAGCACCTGAAATTGCGTAGCCGCGCATCGCGCATTCCCGATAAAAAGAAGGAACAGTCCAAGAAGGCCTGCCGGAGCTCCCGGCGGGCCTTTCCGCTTTTCGATGCAGAAAACTATTGGGTTATTCCCAACCGTTTGACTTAACCCAACGTTAACTGTTAAAGTTAACGACAGGTTAACAATTGGCAAACGGGCCAATAATCCGAGAAAGGGGATAACAATGAACCAGTTTGAAACCCTGCGCCAGGATCTGCACGAGAACTACGGCCACGAGTACACGGCCGCGGAAATCGATGCCAAGCTCGATGAGGTTATTGCCAAGCACACCAAGAAGGCGGAGCTCGATGAATTCGTGCCGCTTTTGGTGGAGCGTGAGGTGCGCGACTACTTCGGTGCTCACCGCCTGCACGTTCGCTTTGCCGCCGGTACCAATAATGCGCTGGCCCAAGCCGCAGCGGAACTGACCCGCAGGCACGCCGGCGAAGCCCTCTTTGTAGATACCGCCATTGCTCACCCAGAAAACGAAGCGGAAGGCCACCTTGCCCACGTCATGAACGAGCGCGGCATGGGCGAGGCCCCGAATAAGTACCTCGATGAGGTGCGAACGGTAGCGATGCCGGATTACATCGTGTTCTTGGGCCGCGAGATCGAGCGCGATGAGGCGGGCAAGGACATCAAGATTTGGGATATTCCTGCCGCGGAAACCGTGGAGGAGGCGCGCGAATTGGCTGATGACCTCGAAGCCCGCGTGCTCTACATGCTCAATAAGCTGGGCATCGATCCGGTAACTGAGCCGGTCAACGCCTAGAAGTGATACGGGTTGGGCAGCTGGGAGGAGACGTTATTATTAGCCACCCAGAAGCCCGCAAACCTATAGGGCATGTAGTGCGTGCCCATACCGGGGCGCCATTCCGGCGTGCCCAACAGTGGGGGAGTTTTGCGGTCGCGCTGCGGATATAGCCGTTCTGGCAGCGCGCCCACCATGGGGTGGTAGTCCTCGAGGACGCGAGCGAAGGCGGAGTCGAAGTCTTCCCGCGACAGATCCTGGGACAGGTCATTAATGCGCTGCGTAATCTGGCGCAAGCTGGCGTTGTCGGGCTGGCGGGAGAGGGCCGCTTGGGCGTCGCCAAGCAGCCATTGCACCTCGCCCGCGCGCACCGCAGTATCGCCGGCGCAGAAATTTTCCAGGGAATCTATCTGCGCTGCGGCCGTATTGATCTGCTTGAGCGCTTTGTATGCCTCCTTGATGGAGGCAGCGTGCAGGGAATAGTCCTGGATGTTCTCCAGCGCCTTGAGCGTCGGCCGCGCATCGGTGTACTGATTGACCAGAGAGCGCCACTGCACCTTCAGGTAGTCGCCTGCCAAGGGGGAATGCAGGGCGTCAATCCGTGCCTCCGTGCGCTTGATGAGTTCCTCAGCCCCGTCGCGAGCGCCCTTAATATAATCGAAGCGCTTACGCACTCGGGCGCGGCGGATGAACAAGTAGGTAATGAGTCCAACCGCGCCCAGAACCACGAGCACCATAGTGGCTGCGATGAATACGGACCACGTGGGCGCATCTTGCGCATATCGTCGGCGCACGGTGGTATCCGCGGCGGCGCGCGTCGCCAGGATCATGCCGACGGTATAGTCATCGTCCGCCAGCGCCGGCCGCATCTGGTCCAAGATGCCGTCCGCGCGGCCCTCGTCATAAATCTTGATGTCCTGGCACACCTCTGTGCCGCAGTGCACGGCCATACTATTGGGCTCAAAACTTACCGCGATGACGAGCACATTTTTCTGTAGCCCACTTCCGCTGATGAAATGTGGATGCTCGCGGGCCAAGTCATGGAACAGAGTCCGGGAAAATTCCTCCCCCGAATTCGGATACGTAGCGTAGAGGACCTCGTGCACGGAATCCGGCAAATGCATGGACTGTGCTTGCGATTTGATGGCGTCTTCGTCCGAATTGCTGAGGATTTGGGCGTGGTCCAGAAACTCCACCGCGGGCTTTTCCTCTGCGATAGCGGCGGGCGCGCTGGCTACAGCGAGAAGACCTACTGCTGCCGCGCAAGGAACCCATCTCATGATGTTCCATCATACGGGCTCCGCGTGTAAACCGAAGTACTTATGCAAAAGCAACTACGCTAAATCGCTGACTACTGTTTATACCGTTTGGAGAATCGAAGCTATCGTGACTGCCAACAACACCCAGGCCCATGAGCCCCTGCAGCGCATCTTGCTGCCTAAGCGCGGCGAGCCCTTTGATGTGCGGATGCTCTACCTCATCGAGGCCGAGCAAAACCGCGAACGCCTCAGCTGGTTTAACCGCACCTCCGTCACCATTCCGGCCGGCGAGGAAGCATCTTTTGAAACTTACTTCAACGCCTTCCCAGCCTCCTACTGGCGCCGCTGGTCGCAGCTGCGTTCCGTAATCCTCAGCCTAGACATTGAGGGTCAAGCAAATATTTCCCTCTACCGCTCCAAGCAGGATGGCCAGCGCATTTCCGTGGCCAACCACCTGGTAGGCACCGGCCACCACGAGTTCGAGCTGCCGCTTAAAAACTTCGAGGACGGCGGTTGGCTGTGGTTCGATATCACCGCCGAGCAGGAAACCACGCTTGCCGACGCCGCCTGGTGCTCCCCCCACGCCCCCGGCCCACAGCTGCTGCCGGACGGCACCGAGCAGCCGGCGCAGGACAAGCGCGTGGCGGTTGGCATCCCCACCTTTAACCGCCCGACCGATGCTGTGGCAGCGCTCAAGGCACTGGCCGAGGACCCGGTGGTAGACGAGATCATCGACTTCGTCCTCATGCCGGATCAAGGCAACCAGCACCCGGCCGATGAGCCGGGGTACGACGAGGCGGTGGCCCACTTTGGCGAGCGTTTCCGCGAGTTCCGCCAAGGCAATCTGGGCGGCTCCGGCGGCTACTCCCGCATCATGTACGAGGCGCTGGAAAATACCGATTCGCCCTTCATCCTCTACATGGATGATGACATCGCCATCGAGCCGGACTCCGTACTGCGTGCGGTTCAGGCGGCCCGCTACGCCGCCAAGCCCATTGTCGTCGGCGGACAGATGCTTAACCTGCAGGAACGCTCCCAGCTGCGCACTACTGGCGAGCAGGTTAACCGTGCCGATTTCATGTGGGGCGCGGCGCCGCACGCCGTCTACGACCACGACTTTGCTAAGTACCCTCTGCGCGCCATCGGTACCCGCGAAACCCACCTGGATCCGAAAAAGTATGATTCCCGTGCGCTGCACCGCCGTGTTGACGTGGAATACAACGGCTGGTGGATGTGCCTCTTCCCGCGCATCGTGGCAGAAACCAACGGTCAGCCGTTGCCGCTGTTTATCAAGTGGGACGATACCGAGTACTCCCTGCGAGCAGCGCGCAACGGATTCCCCACGGTGACCTGGCCGGGTGCCGCCATCTGGCACATGGCCTGGGCCGATAAGGACGATGCCATTGACTGGCAGGCCTACTTCCACCTACGCAACCGCCTCATCGTGGCTGCGATGTACCACGAGGGGCCGGTCAAGGGCATTACCAAGTCCATCTTTAAGTCCACCCTCAAGCACACCATGTGCATGGAATACTCCACCATGGCCATCCAGATTGAGGCTATGCGAGACTTCCTGGCCGGGCCGGACCATCTCTTCGACATCCTGGAGTCTTCGCTGCCGCGCATCGCGCAGATCCGCAAGAACTACTCCGATGCCGTCATCCTGGAATCCGCCGATGAGCTGCCGGCTCCCACCGGCGCGCCGGGCGTGCCCACCCGCAATATCGGCGGCCGCCTGGCCAAGATTAAGAAGATCCCGTGGGCTATCAAGGGTCTCAAGCACCTCGTCAGCAAGGAAGACGCTGCGCACCACGAGGCGCCGCAGCTTAACCTCACCCCGGACGAGGCCCGCTGGTTCACCTTGTCCCGTGTAGATTCGGCCACTGTGTCCACCGCGGGTGGTACCGGCGTGGCCTTCCGCAAACGTGATCGCGATCTGGCCAAGGACCTCGTGACCCAGACCCGCGAATTGCTGAAGGAAATCGAAGAGAACTTCGACGACCTGCGCGCCGAATACCGCGCGGCCCAGCCGGAGCTGACCTCGCGCGAGTCGTGGAAGAGGGTCTTCGATGCCCAATAAGCTTTCCGTAGCAGAATCGCGCGTCCTCGAACTCATCCAGGGTGCGGCCTTCCACGTGCCCGGCGTGCTTTCCACCGCCCGCGGGCTTAGCCACTGGGGCGAGCATGCCTTGGGCTGGATGGGCAGCGCTGCGGTAGGGGCGGGCATCGACAAGCGCCGCCGCGAAGGCTGGGTCCGCGTAGGGGCCGCCGCCTTCCTCGCGCACGCCGCCAGCGTGGTGCTCAAGCGCATCGTGCGCCGCAAGCGCCCGGATTATCCGTACGTGCGCGTGGGGGTAAAGACCCCCTCCAAGTTGTCTTTCCCCAGCTCGCACGCGACTTCGACTACCGCATTCCTGGTGGCGGTAAGCCGCCTTACCGGCCGCAAGGCGCCCCTTCTCGGCGTGCCGGTAATGATGGCATCGCGTATGGTGCTCGGAGTGCACTATCCAACAGATACGGCCGTGGGTGCGGCCATCGGCGCTGCTACCGCGGAGGTCGTGATGAAAGGAATGAAGCATGAGCGATGATGGAAACCAGCACTTTTTCCATTCGGAACCGCACACCTCCGGCGTAGATACCGGCCGCAAGCGCAAGCCGCCGAAGAATCTTACCGATGCCATGATTAAGGCCCTGCGCCCCAAGCAGTGGGTCAAAAATGTCCTGGTGCTGGCCGCCCCCGCCGCGGCCGGTGCCGATGCGCTGTTCCATGGCCGCGTGCTTCTCGACGTCCTCTTGGCCTTCGTCGTCTTTTGCCTTGGCGCTTCCTCCATCTACCTGATTAACGATGCGAAGGACTGGCGCGAGGACCAAGAGCATCCGACCAAGCGCTTCCGCCCGATTGCCTCGGGCGTGCTGCCGATTAAGCTCGCCTATGTTATGGCCGTAGTGCTCATTGGCCTGTCCATCGGCCTGTCTTTCCTTGCCACCGCCGGCCCGCAGCTGGCTATCGTGATGGCGATTTATATCGCGTTGCAGTTGGGCTATTGCTTTGGCTGGAAGCATATGCCGGTGATCGATATTGCGCTGGTGTCCTCGGGCTTCATGTTGCGCACCATGGCTGGTGGCGTGGCCGCGGGTATTGAGCTTTCCCAGTGGTTCCTGCTGGTAGCCGCCTTCGGGTCGCTGTTTATGGCCTCCGGCAAGCGGTATTCTGAGATCCTGCTGGTAGAACAAACCGGCGCGAAGATCCGCAAGTCCCTAGAAGGCTATACGCCTACCTACCTGCGCTTCGTGTGGACCCTAGCCGCCACCGCGGTGGTCATCTGCTACACCCTATGGGGCTTCGAGCTTGCAAGCGACGCTCAGACTGGTGGCGTGTGGTACCAAATTTCCATGGTGCCGTTTACCATCGCCATCCTCCGCTACGCGGCCGATGTGGACCGCGGCCAGGGTGGTGCACCGGACGAGATTGCACTGGAGGACCGCACCTTGCAGGTTCTCGCCTTGGCCTGGCTCTCCTGTATTGCCATGGCGGTTTATATTATGCCGTTGTTCTAGACACAGGTGAATTGATATAGAAATTTTCCGCGAGGCTGATAAACTTTCTCCTCGTGCTTAACATCGATCACAAGAGTATCGCCCGCTGGAGTACTCCAGCGGTCGTTCTTGTGATCGGTGTTTTGTCTTTTTGGGGCGGCTTCGCGCGCCGCTGGATTTCCGATGATGGCCTCATCGTCCTGCGTACCGTGCGCAACCTTGAAGCTGGGAACGGCCCAGTTTTCAATATGGGCGAGCGGGTAGAGGCCAATACTTCCACGTTGTGGCAGTACCTCATTTTCCTTGTGCGCTGGGTCTCCCACGCAAACCTGGAAGGCATCGCCATTTACTTGGGCCTTATCCTGGCGGTAGCGGCAATGGTCGTCGGTACGGGGGCATCGGCAAGCATGCGCTCTGGGGCCGTCCTTCCGGCTGGCGCGCTGGTGTATCTGGCCCTGCCACCGGCTCGGGACTTTTTCACATCCGGTCTGGAATGGGGTCTGTGCATTTTCTATCTTGCTGTGCTGTGGACACTGTTGCTGCGTTGGTCGCGGCCGGCCCGCCACTCCAATAGTAATAGCGACGCCTACTGGCTAGCTTTCTGGGCCGGATTGTCCTGGCTCGTGCGGCCAGAGCTCGCCCTGTACGGCGGGCTGATAGGTGTATTGCTGCTGGTATCCCATCGCTCGTGGAAGATTCTTGCCGCTGCGGTACCGCTGCCGTTGTCCTATGAGATTTTCCGCATGGGTTACTACGGGCTGCTGACCCCGCACACAGCCGTCGCCAAGTCTGCAGCCGGTTCCGAATGGGGCAAGGGCTTTACCTACCTGGCAGATTTCGTCGGCCCGTATTGGCTCTTCCTGCCGCTCATCGTGCTAGCCATTGTGGGTCTGTGGAAGGCGGACCTGCGCCCCACTGCTGTGCGATCCACCGCCACTGCCGCGTATCTTTTTGCGGGTGCGGCGCTCATCCATACGCTTTACGTCTTGCGCGTGGGCGGAGACTTTATGCACGGCCGCATGCTGCTGCTGCCACTTTTTGCGTTTCTGCTTCCAATCTTTGTCGTTAGCGTACGCATGTGGATCGTCTCCGTCTTCTGCGCGGTGTGGGCGCTGGTTATCGTTCTGCGCGGCCATCCGGTGGATCGCAGCGTCTATGCGGATGAAATTTCCATCGTGGACGAACGTGATTTTTGGACTTACGCTACTCAGCGCCAAGATCCCCCCTTGCGCGCCGAAGAGTTTCTCGGCGCCAAGTTTATGGAGGACTACCAGGAGGGCATCGACGAGCTAGAGGCCGGCGACGCCATGACCTTCCGCTATATCAAGGGTGAAGATAGGCTCTCGTGGACGGCCACGCCTGCGGACCCTTCGCGAACCGATCCGCCAACCGTTTACCTGCTCAATTTGGGCCTGTCTTCCATGAATGCGCCACTGGATATTCGCGTGCTGGACGATATTGGCCTCAGTAACCCCTTGGCGGCGCGCCAGCCGCGCATCGTGGGAGGACGCATTGGGCACGACAAGAGCCTGGAAATGTCGTGGCAGGTGGCAGATTCCGCAGCCGATATCGATGAGACTCCGCCCTGGATTGATAAGTACGAGGCGGCCATCGCTCGAGCTGCGCTTGCCGACGCCGATTTTCAGAAACTCTTCGCCACATACAGGGAACCCCTAACTTGGGACCGTTTCTGGAAAAATATTAAATTCTCCCTGACCGACGGCCGGACCCTCACTTTTTCTTCTAATCCCTCTGACTACCTGCATTAATCCATTCAAATGCAGGCTCTAGGGGAACCTAAGATACACTATTCTGTGACATTGTTATCGATCCGTGACGTTAACGGTATACAGGTTCCGGACGATAGAACTTAGTGACAATCACCGAGTAGTTTGAAGGAGAAAGATGACTGCTTCCATTAAGGGTCGCGTCCTTTCAGCCATCATGGCAGTTGCCGTAGCTTTGGGTCTAGCTGTCGTGGCGGGTTCCCAGCCAGCAGAGGCAGCCAACCGCGACTGGCTGCGCCGTGACGCCACTGGTACATGTGAGTGGGACAAGGTCGCCTGGTGGGTTCAGCGTTGCGACGTTTGGTCGCAAGCGATGGGCCGTAATATTCCCGTACAGATACAGCCGGCGAAGCGGGGTGGAAATGCGGCACTCTATCTGCTTGATGGTCTGCGCGCAACTAATTATACAAATGCGTGGGTAAACGATGTTAATGCGGCGAAGACCTATGAGCCACACAACATCACACTTGTGATGCCAGTTGGCGGAGCCGCCTCTTTCTACGCGGACTGGCAGGGACCTGCGACCTACGACCTGGAAAATCCCGTCAACTACAAGTGGGAGACCTTCCTGACCAGCGAGCTTCCTGGCTACTTGGAGCGCAACTTCGGTGTTGCCCGTAACAACAACTCCATTGCTGGCCTGTCCATGGGTGCCGGTGCTGCACTGACCTTGGCTGCTAAGCACCCGAACCAGTTCCGTCAGGCGCTGTCCTACTCCGGCTTCCTGACTACAACTGTCCCCGGTGCACAGACATTCATGCGTCTGGCCATGTTGGATGCTGGTGGCTTTAATATCAATGCAATGTACGGATCGCTATTCAATCCGAAGCGCTTCCAAAACGATCCACTGTTGCTGATTCCTCGATTGCGTAACACTAATCTATATATTTCTGCGGCATCAGGTATCCCTGGTCCTGGAGACAGCCACTATTTGCCACAGCATCAAGCTGCGGGGGCAGCCTTAGAAGTCGGGTCTAATGCGACTACTCGCGCGTGGGAAACCGCTGCGCGGCTGCAGGGTCTAAATCCGACTGTAAGCTACCCTGCTCAAGGGCTGCACAACTGGGAGCAGTTTGGCTATCAGCTCAATCGCTCTAAGCCACAGGTCTTGAATGTGATGAACGCGTGGTAGCGCATTGTTGCATTCGCTAGCGTGTCGTATCTGTAACCTAGGTGTAGCCGCGTTGTGGTGCGCATAAAGGGCACCATCGCGAGTACCTTTCGTATCAACACTGACCCATCCTCGAAAAAGGGGGTAAGGAGCAAAAGTGGATGCGGATATTTTAGGAACATTCAGAGTAGCAGCTTGCGTCGGCGTTGGTTGATGCTTAATCTGTCGAACTCAAGCTTGATTATTGGGTTAAGTAGCAAAAAGTGAGTCTGAGTTACAGCGATCTTGCTGCTCAGGTTGGGTAGATCGGGCGGATATAAGGTCTTGATGCTTATATCCGCCCGTTTCGTGTTCAATCCATTGGAATGACACCCCCTGTGCTAGTCGGGGGTTGGTGTGCTTTCCGGGTGAGTAAAAACAGACCACGATGCCCGGTAAGTGCTGGGCAAATGAAGAAAAACGGAACCACATCCAAAGGTACAACCAGGTGGCGATGCAAAAACCCGAACTGCGGTAGTTCCACGACACGAACCCGCACCGATTGCACGCAGGCCCGCAACTTTAAAGCCTTCGTCCTCTATGCCACCTACACAGCGATGTTGTCTGAACTCGCTCAGCAACAAAGGGTGAGTCGTTGGACACTTGATCGCCGATTCGAACCGTTTTGGCTCATCGACATCCCCAACGACGGTGCCCCGCAGCGCGTCTACGATCAGATCTTCATCGACGGCACCTACACAGCGGCTGGCTGCCTGCTTGTGGCAGCCAGCCGCGACCACGTCATTGCTTGGCACTGGATCAAACACGAAACTGTCCACGCATACACGCAGCTTCTTCACAAAATCGCCGAGCCGCTCTGCGTCGTCCTCGACGCCGCGGACAAGGCGCACTCACCGCGGATTAAGCCTGCTGGGCAAACGCAATGATTCAGCGTTGCCTCGTCCATGCGCAACGCGTCATCCGCCGCTACACCACCTCACGGCCGCGCGCCGACGCCGGCAAAGCCATCTACGCACTGGCGTTGAAACTAACCCGTGTCACCACGCTCGACCAGGCACGGGTGTGGACGCTGCGCCTGCACGACTTCGGTCAGATATTCAAAACATTTCTCAAACAGAAAACCTCCATGGCCAAAGAGCGCCGAACTCTCAATAACCAGTGGGAATGGACTCATCTACGGGTGCGCAAAGCCTATAACTCACTGCTGCGCCTCTCGCGCAACAATTGGCTGTTTACCTACCTGCAGCCCCCCACCGAATGCGCTTGATCCTAAACGCTGGGATTCAGCGACAAACAGTCTTGAAGGCGACATCAACGCCCTGAGGTTACCCTCGAGTAGTGGACACCCTATTTGTGCGGATCTTGTGTCCGTAGGAGAGGATGTTCATTGTGAGTCAACAGCGCAAGAAATACACGCCGGAGTACCGGCGTGAAGCCGCAAACCTGGTAATCGAGTCGCAGCGCCCGATTGCTCATGTGGCCAAGGAGATTGGTGTATCAGCCACAATTTTGGGCAGGTGGGTCAAACTCGAGCGTGAGCGCCGTGGAGCATCAGATGGGATGAGCGAGGCTGATCTTCGTGCTGAAAATGCTCGTCTGCGCCGTGAACTGGCGGAAGCCAAGATGGATAATGAGTTTTTGTCAAAAGCGACAGCCTTCTTCGCTGCGAAGCAACGCGAGCAGAAAAGTTCGAATTGATGCGGCAGGAGAAGGCCAACTACAGCATCAAACGTATGGCACGGCTATTAAAAGTATCTCGGTCTGGATACTACAAATGGGCCCATACGCAGCAGAAGCGGCTATCCGGCGGGTCAAGTCCTGGGTAGTGCGTGCTGTCAAGGGGTGAATGCGCCACTTCGACCGGGAGGTAGTTGTGACGCGTTGGACTCCGAAGGATGTTAAGGATGCTGCTGTTGAGCGCGTGGTGGCAGGCGAGGCAGTTAGCCTGGTCGCGC
>NZ_JASPHV020000017.1:0-53143 GCF_030229435.2 Corynebacterium sp. MSK122
ACACACCAACCAACAAACCACCTAGGCCTGCTGGCAGACAAACCAATCAACACACAACCATGCACACAAAAAATAAAAAGTACATTGGCACACTATTGAGTTCTCAAACATCATCCACACACCACAAGAAAATTAACTTCCCGTTAACCTCTCGTTGGCGGCCCGTACAAACTTACTCAACCAAATGAACCAAGTCAAATCATCGAACCAAGTCCGTACAAAATTCGCTTGAAAGTAACCAACCGGCTACCTCGCGGCGACTTGGAATAATCTAGCCCACCACAACCAAACAACACAAACCTGCAGGACAACCTAGGTTTACTAGTGGTAACAAGCTATCTTTCCTTCTGGCCCTTCGATTACTTGAACTTGGGTATCAAAAATAGAAGTAAGGATCTCATCTCGAATAATTTCTTCTGTTGAGCCAAATTCAACGATGCGGCCTTCTTTACACGCACAGATGTAGTCGGCATACCGGGCTGCAAAGTTAATGTCATGCAGCACCACCACTATGGTCCGACCTAGTGACTGGGCAGCGTCTTTTAGATATCGCATCATCTCTACAGAATGAGCTATGTCGAGATTATTGAGCGGCTCGTCTAATAGGACATATTCCGTCTCTTGGCACAGGACCATAGCTACATAAGCGCGCTGGCGTTGACCTCCTGAAAGCTCATCAAGATACCGATGCTGCAATTCTTCCAGTCGGAAAAAGTTTATGTATTTGGAGATTATTTCTTCGTCATACGGCGTATTTCGGCCTTTGGTGTAGGGAAAGCGGCCAAAGCCAATCAATTGCCGCACGGTCAATTTGGTTACGAAGTGGTTTTCTTGCCGCAGAATGGACACGACTTTTGCTAAGTGCCCGGATCTCGTAGATTGGACATCTTTTCCGGCGATCTCGATATCGCCCTCGTCCATGTCCAGCAGCCGGCCAATCATTGTGAGCATGGTGGACTTGCCCGCACCGTTGGGACCAATCAATGCGGTGATTCCACCTTTTGGGATCCGCAGATTGAGCGGCCCGATAGCTACTTCCCCAGAGTAGCGTTTGGATACGTTCTTTAATTCAATCACAGTCGACCCTTTCGCAGAATGATAAAGAGAAATGCGCAGCCGCCAACGAGCTCAATAATGATGGAAACCACGCCTTGAGCGGCGAACACGTGCCGCATTAGAAAATATGCGGCGGTAAGCAGCAAGAAAGCCAAACCAATGGCCATCGGGAAGATGAAGCGGTGGTCATAGGTATCAGTGAATTGATAGGCCAACGTGGCAACCAAAAATCCTAGGAAGGTCATTGGTCCCACCAAGGCGGTTGTCGTGGCCATTAAAAGGGACACCAAGATCAAGGTATAAATTGCATGGCCCTTGTGGTTAACTCCCAAATTCGTACTGACATCTTTGCCTAGGGAAATCGCGTTCAAGGTACGCGCATTGAGCAGCAGAAGCGCTGCCACCATCGCAACGATGGGAATGACGATGGGATAATAGTCTGATTCCGCATTGTTGATGGAGCCGAATAGTCGCGCGGTGAGCACGTCAAACTCGCTAGGCGTTAGGGTTCGCTGCATAAACGTAGATAGGGATCCCAGTCCGCCACCGATGACCACGCCAACCAGCAGCATTGCGTGCATATTGTGCTTGTTATTGGTGAGTAGCCACGAATACAGCACCAAAGACAGCCCCACCATGAGCGTCATTTGGAATAGGAATGTGGGAAGGGTGCGGGCGTCGTTAAGCCCTGCTGCACCGAGGAAGAAGATGGTCGCAGTATTGATCGCTACATACAGTGACTCAAAGCCCATGATGGATGGGGTAAGAATCCGATTATTCGTCACAGTGTGAAAAGCCACCGTAGCCATCGCTTGGCACACCGCCACAATTGCCATCGCAATGAGCGCATCAGCACGACGCTGTGCAATTAGCCAGAATTTTCGCGTTCCAAACTGCATCGGGTTGTCATATGCCAACCAGGCGAAGGCAAAGGCCAAGGCCAGTCCCCATACGCAGGCCAGAGTTATCCAATACTTTTTCCGCGTGGGCTTAGTGTGCACGAGTGGACCTCACGATCATCACAATGAAGACAACCGCACCGAGTACCCCAAGAATCACCGAGACTGGCATCTCAAAAGGTGCGATAATGATGCGACCAACTAAGTCACAAACGGTCACGATACCTATGCCTAAAAGGCATACCCACGGCAAGTTGGAGCGCAGGTCGTCCCCACGCACCATCGAAACCACATTGGGCACGATGAGCCCCAAGAATGGCAAAGAGCCAACGACTACGGTGACGACGCCGGTGGCCACGGCAATCAAGCTCGTGCCCAGCAAGAGCATACGGTTGTAGTTGAGCCCTATGTTGGTGGCGATGTCTTCACCCAAGCCAACAACGGTGAGCCGGTCTGCATAAATGAATACGGCGGCCAGGACCGCTAGCACCAGCCACAGAACTTCATATTGCCCCTTGTACACGGAGGTAAAAGAGCCCATAAACCAAATCCCCAGCTGCTGCAGCATATCGGCCTGCAGAGCAAAGAAGCTGGAGACTGCAGAAATCACGGCTCCCAACATGATGCCAACGATGGGCACAATGAGCGAAGATCGCAAGGTCACGCGCCGCAGGAATAGGAAGAACACAATGGTGCCAATAAAAGAAAACGCTACGGCTCCCATCATTTTGACCAGAATCGAAGCGGTCGGGGCGATCCACAAGACAAAGAGCAAACCTAACCCCGCCCACTCAGTGGTTCCTGTAGTGGAAGGTTCTACAAATCGATTTTGGGTTAACAGTTGCATGACCAACCCGCTCATGGCCATTGCGGCACCAGCGAGAACGAGCGCTATGGTTCGCGGAAGCCGAGTGATGCCAAACATGGCGGCCCCGTCCTCCGCGCCAAAGACGTCGTACTGTCCCAATAGCAAGGAGGCAGCGAGCAGGGCAAAAACAATCAGGGCCCCAAGGCCGAGCTTCCAATCCCACAGCGCAGGGCGCGTGGTAGTTTCCATTTTTCTCCTCTAGCAGACAAAGGCCGGAGGGCTCCTCCCCTCCGGCCTTGGCGTGCGCGCTGGCTAATTCTTTTCGAAGGCGTCCGCCATCGCGTTCAGCGTTTCCGTGTAGGTAATGATGTTTTCGTTGGTGTAGGTATCCTGCGGAGCGGTAACGATGCGGCCTTCCTTGACTGCGGTGACGTTCTTCAGCGCGGAGGAATCTTCTACCAGCTTTTGGCCTGGGGTATAACCTTCTTCATCCTTGGCTATGGCACCATCGCGATCCATGACGAGGATATAGTCCGGGTTGGATTGAGCGATTGCCTCCACCGAAATATCGTCACCCTCGTGGTCATCGCTGGCATTGTCTACCTCGAGCGCCGGAGTCATCCCAATCAGCTCGAAGAGTGGCCCATAGAAGCGTCCCTTACCAGGGGCAATGTAGTTAATCTCCCCGCCGGAGGTATTTACTGCCATGATCTTTTTGTCCGGGTCATAGGCCTTCTTGGCGCGTTCCAAGGCAGCGTTAAAATCATCAACCAGAGCTTTTGCGTCATCCTCGTGTCCAAAAATTTTGCCCATCGCCTCTGTCTGGCGGATTAGCTCTTTCGCCATATCCTCGCCGTCCCGTGGAGTGAAATCCACCACCGGGGTTCCATCAACCAGGGATTCCAGGTCATCTTGATACTGGCTGAAGCGCTGACCATTAACCACAATATCTGGGTCCGCAGCCACCAGCGCCTCCAAATCTGGTTCGCGGTGGGAGCCTAGGTTGGCTTCTACACTTTCCTCATTGATGTCTTTGGAAAGGGTATCCGGCACCAAGTCGAGAGGAGCAGCCACTATATGGACACCCCAATCAGACAGAATCTCGAAGGCGCGGTTATCAGTTACAGCTACGCGCTCATACGGGGGATGAAGTTCCTGTTCCCCGTTATTGTCCTGCAACGTGAGCGCGCTTGCCGACGCCCCCTTTTCCTCCTCCACTGTTCCGTCCTCTGCGGGACTGCAGGCAGTCACTGCCAAAGAAGCGGCGATAACCGCAGAAACAAGAGAGCGATGAATATTCTTCACGATGAATTCCTTATGGGCGGGAAATAAATACCAGCCTAACCTAACTTAGGCATGCCTTATGTTTCAAGTATTAGGATAACCTTACCCCCACCGAGTGTTGAAAGGGCTTGTGAGAAAGCGAATAAAACGAGAAAAAACCCCCGATTTCTCGGGGGCCTCTCGGTGGAGCTGCCGGGAATTGAACCCGGGTCCTTCGTCACCTTGCCAGGGCTTCTCCGTGCGCAGTTCGCACAGAATCTCTGCTCGGCCCTCCGGATCGGGCGAACACGTCCGGATGATGGGCCCAGTCACCAGTAAGAGTCCCGACTGGTCCTGATGACCCGACCAGCCGGCTAGTTCCTTAGTCGATGCCAGGATCTAGGTCAGGAACGAAACCTAGGCTGACAGACACGCGTCGCTGTAATTAGGCAGCGAGGGCGTAGTCACGCTGAGAGTTCTTCTCTGCGTTTATTGGTTGCTACGACGCTTATACGGTGGTCGTTAGCCTGCACCGGCACGCTTCCCCTGGCGCAGTGCACGAAGTCGAAACCAAATCAACCCCATGCTGTAGGGACGGGATAGTGCATCTTCCCTACGGTTCGTTCAACACTACCCCACTCGCTTTTATTTCCTCAAGTGCTCTTCTAGCCACTCTTTGAGAACGACTGCGTGGTTGATCTCGCGGCTGGATGCGGCGAAGAGGAGGGTGGCGTCGGAAAGCGCAAGCAGTTGGGAGAGCTCGTCGGAATCGTTGCCATCGAGCTCAGCCTTGTAGCGGCGGGCAAACTCGTCGAAGCGCTCCTCGTCGTGGTTCCACCATTTGCGCAGTTCGGAACTGGGTGCGACGTCTTTAAACCATTCGTCGTAAGCAAGGTCGCTCTTGGCAACGCCCCGGGGCCACATCCGGTCTACCAGTACTCCGGTGCCCTGGATAGTGTCCTCGCCCTTGGCAACGTCATGTACTTTCGCAGTCTTAAACATTAATTCCCTTCACGCGGCGGCCGAGTTCGCGAGAGATTTCACGGTCTTGGTCGCGGCGCTTAATATCCTCACGTTTATCGTAGTCTTGTTTACCTTGCGCCAACGCCAGCGAGAGCTTGGCGTAGCCGTTTTTAAGGTAGACCTTGAGCGGAACCAAGGTCTTATTGCCGTTGCGCACCTGCCCGTAGAGCTTGTCGATTTCGCGGCGGTGCAGCAAAAGCTTGCGGGTGCGCCGCGGGCTGTGGTTCGTCCACGAGCCCATGGAATATTCCGGGATGTGCAGGTTGCGCAGGTACACCTCGCCATCGTCGATGGTGGCGAAGGCGTCATTGAGTGAAATCTTGCCCTCTCGGAGGGACTTGATCTCGGTACCGAGCAGGACGATGCCGCACTCGTATTCCTCGAGGATCTTGTAGTCGTGCCGGGCCCGGCGGTTGGTAGCGAGCGTTGCTTCGCCGGACGCCGCCTTCTTATTCTTCTTGCCCTTCTTAGCCATAATAATGCCAGTGTAGTGCCCTTTTACTTGGCCCGGCAAACAGACTATTTGCGCACATAAGACCGCAGGGTGATATGGGCCGTGACGGCGGTAACCACCAGGGCTAATAGGCCGACGAGCGGGAGGGCAATCCAAAGGTCGCCGGACTTCATAGGTGCAAGCAGCTGGGATTCATATAGTCCCTGCAGGGATGGGTCCACCACTTGCGACTTGCCCAAGAAGATGCCGGCCCCGCCGAGAACCACACCGATGAGCGAGGCCAGCACTGCTTCCACCACGAACGGCGCCTGCGTCATCCACCGGCTCGCGCCCACCATGCGCATGATTTCCGTTTCGCGGGTCCGGTGGAACGCGGCGATCTGCACCATATTGGCCACCAAGAAAATGGCAGCCACGGACATCACGGTGGCCAGGATGAAGGTGGCATTGCGGATGGAATCGAGGTTGCTTGCGGCATCGCGCACCTCTTGCTGCTGGTCGACGACATCCTCTACCGCCGGGTTATCCCGAATCGCATCAATGGCGGAGGCGTCTTCTGGGTCCGCAAGCCGCACGTGGAATGCAGCCGGCAGCGCATCAGGTGAGGTTTGCTCCACCATCACAGGATCGGTGTCTTGGAAAAGCTCCTTGAACCGCTCATAGGATTCTGCGCGGTTGCGGTATTCCACGGACTCGACGGAATCATCCGCCTCCAACTGATCCTTGATATCCGCGCATGCCGGACTCGTACAGTCTGGGTCCCCGGCGGAAATGTCCTCATTGAGCTGGACCATGACCTCAACGCGGTCTAGGTAGATATCCTTGGTGTCCCTGGTCAGGTTGGTCACCATAATGCCTGCGACAACGAGCCCCACCGCAATGGCGGTGGTGATGATCATGGCGATGGTCATGGTCAGGTTGCGGCCAAGACCCTTGGTAGCCTCGCGGAAAATAAACCCTAGCTTCATGCTTCCCCCTCGTACATAGCCTCGTGTTCGTCGCGCACGAGGACTCCATTGCGCAGCTCCAACACACGCTTGCGCGCCCTATTGACGGCGCGGGCATTGTGGGTGGACATGACCACGGTGGTGCCACGGCGGTTGATGCCTAGGAGCAGGTCCATGATCTCGTCGGCGGTGGAGGGATCGAGGTTGCCCGTGGGTTCGTCGGCAAGCAGCAGCTTCGGGCGATTGACTACGGCGCGCGCAATAGCCACGCGCTGCTGCTCGCCACCGGAAAGCTCGTGGGGATACGCATCGCGACGATCCTCTAGGCCGACCAAGTCCAAAACCTGCGGGACCGAGGTAGAGATCCGGTACTTGCTCTTGCCAATCACCTCCAGCGCAAAGGCCACGTTTTGATACACCGTCAGCTTGGGGAGCAGGCGGAAATCCTGGAAGACGTAACCAATGGACTGGCGTAGCGCGTTGATTTGCTTGCCGGAAAGCTCATTGACGTGGAAATCGTCGAAGTAAATATCGCCCTTGCTGACATTGTTATAGCGCACCATCAGCTCCAAGAAAGTGGACTTACCGGAGCCGGAGGGTCCGATGAGGAAAGCGAATTCACCATCCGCAATCTCGAAAGACACCTCATCGAGCGCTGGGCGAGACTCGGCGGAGTAGGCCTTAGTCACGTTGTCGAATCTAATCACACGAATCACTGTAGCAACCAAAGTTGACACCGCGCTGTGAACTATATTTAAGTAATGTGGTCTAAGACACTAATTTGTTCCGACCCAATCGACAGAAAGTGCCGATACTATGGCCGAAACCGAAACCAAAGAAAAACCACGTTCTGCAAGCGGCTTCCTAGGCACTGTAGAAAAGATTGGCAATAAACTGCCGGATCCGTTCTGGCTCTTCGTTATCCTCGCAGCCATCGTCGCTGTGACTTCTTGGCTAGGACACCTCATTGGCATGACCGCAGAGGACCCCAAGACCGGCGAAACCATCGAAGTAGAATCCCTGCTGACCACCGAGAATATCTCGCGCATGGTTACTGATGCAGTGGAGAACTTCACCAGCTTCCCGCCGCTCGGCGTCATCCTTGCCGTGATGCTCGGCGTGGCCGTGGCGGAGCAGTCTGGCCTGCTTTCCGCGTTGGTGCGCGCGATGGTGACCAAGGTCAGCGCGAAAATGCTGACCTTCGTTGTGGCGCTGGCCGGCGTGACCGGATCCGTAGCCTCCGACGCCATCTACGTCATTCTAATTCCGCTGGGTGCAATGGCCTTCCACGCCGTGGGCCGGTCCCCCATCGTGGGCGCGATGGTGGCCTTTGCGGCGTCGTCAGCCGGCTTTAATGCCTCGCTGATTCTCAATATCACCGACCTCCTGCTGGCGGGCATTTCTACCCCGGCCGCACAGTTTGTGGACCCAGAATATGAAGTCAGCCCGCTTGCCAATATCTTCTTTGTCATCCCATCCGCAGTGGTACTCTCCCTCATCATTACAGCAGTCACGGAATTCCTCATGGTGAAAAAGGCCCGCGAGCTCGTGGACCACGACCACATTAATTATGAAGAGGTCTCTTTTTCCAAGGCCGCCGGTGGGGCCGGCGCGAATGCAGAGGAGGATGAGGAGTACGACTTCACCGATGATGAAGAGGCAATGCGCATCAAGCCCAACGAACAGCGCGGTTTGATTGCTTCCGGCATCGCACTCGTGCTCTTCCTTGCCGCCTTCTTTGCACTCCTATTTATCCCTGGCTCCCCGCTAGCAAGCCAAGGGGATAGCTTCATGGAGTCGCCACTCATTAGCGCCATCGCGGTGCCGATTGCCCTGGCTTTCTTGGTATGCGGCATCGTCTACGGCTTGGCGGCAGGCACCGTGAAGTCTTTTGCTGATGTGCCGGAGTTTATGGCCAAGGGCATCGAGACCCTTGTCCCCATGCTGGTCCTCTTCTTCGCGGTGGCACAGTTCCTCGCCTGGTTCGAATGGTCGAACTTGGGCGTATGGACCGCCATCAAGGGTTCCGAGCTGCTCCAACACTGGTCATTGCCGCCGCTAGTCATGTTTGCGGCACTGGTGGCCATGGTCGCACTGCTTAACCTCTTCATCACCTCCGGTTCCGCCCAGTGGGCGCTGATGGCCCCGGTCATCGTGCCGATGATGATGTATGTGGGCGTCTCACCTGAGGTTTCCCAGATGCTCTTCCGTATCGGTGATTCGCCGACAAATATCATCACCCCAATGTCGCCCTACTTCGCGCTGGCGTTGACCTTCTTGCAGCGCTACTACAAGCCGGCAGGTGTGGGTACCTTGATGTCACTGGCGCTGCCCTATTCTCTCTGCATGATCGTGGGTTGGTTCGTCTTCTTTGTCATTTGGTATCTCATCGGCATCCCGCTGGGACCGGGCGCTCCGATGGACTACGTGGGTTAGGTCCATAGAGATCAGGCCGAACTGAGGATCTTCTCCCCTCAGTTCGGCCTTTTTGCGTTCAATTCAGCCCGATCAGTATGGACCTAAGCTTGGTCTTCTTGTTGCTGCATGCGCCAGCGGATACCGGATTCCAGGAAGCCATCGATATCGCCATCGAGCACCTTGGAAGGATCGCCCACCTCAAAATTGGTGCGCAGGTCTTTGACCATCTGATACGGGTGCAGCACGTAGGAGCGCATCTGATTGCCCCAAGAGGCGTTGCCACCGGCACCCAACGCATCGAGCTCGGCCTGTTCCTCTTGGCGCTTGCGCTCCAGAAGCTTTGCCTGCAACACGCGCATAGCCGAGGCCTTATTTTGAATCTGCGACTTTTCATTCTGGCAGGTCACCACGATTCCGGTGGGAATGTGGGTCAGGCGCACCGCAGAGTCGGTGGTGTTGACGGACTGTCCTCCAGGACCAGAAGAGCGATAAACATCGACGCGCACATCATTATCCGGGATATCGATGTGGTCGGTCTGCTCCACCACCGGCAGGACTTCCACCTCGGCAAAGGAGGTTTGGCGCCGGCCCTGGTTATCAAAGGGCGAGATGCGCACCAGGCGGTGTGCTCCCTGCTCCACAGAGAGCTGGCCATACATGTATTCACCGTGGACCACAAAGGTCGCAGACTTGATGCCTGCTTCTTCCGCATAGGAGATGTCATAGACATCCACTTTGTGACCGTGCTTTTCCGCCCAGCGCGTATACATGCGCATAAGCATTTCGGCCCAGTCGGCCGCATCCACACCGCCCGCGCCAGAGCGGATATTGATAACCGCCTCGCGCGGGTCATACTCACCAGAAAGCATGGTGGTAACCTCCAGCGATTCGATAGCAGATTCCAGGTAATCGAGCTCATCATCCGCCAGAGAGGTATCCCCCTCTTCTTCCGCGAGTTCGTACATCACGGGCATGTCCTCTAGGCGCCCGCGCAGCGATTCCAGCTTGCGGACCTTAGCCTGCGCTGCGGAAAGCTCGGAGGTGACCTGTTGCGCGTGGGCGGGGTCGTCCCACAGGGACGGGTCGCCGGCCTGGGCCTCTAGTTCCCGAATGCGGGCAGCCAAAGCCTCCGGGTCCATGACCTTCTCGATGGTGGTCAGGGTGGTTTCCAATTGCTTGAGCCGTGCTGTTACTTCGGGACGCATAGGCCCCAATCCTACCCACCCGGCCGGCATAATTAGCCATCGGCCGCGTTTAGGGTGACAATGGTGGGCATGGATCAAAAGCCGAGCTTGCAGGAGATGATCGACGCGGTCATCAAGACCTTCATTGTCGCGCACGCGGATGACGGGGATGCGCACCTGGCGCAGGCCCTTGTCTATAACGCCGGGCGCCTGGCCTGGCGCCTGCGCGAGATGGGCGTCGACGTAGAGCACAAGACTTCTATCTCGGACGTTGTTACGGATGCGGACAGGGCGGCCGAGCGCTTCGTCGCGGGCGTGCTCGAAGCCGTGCGCCCGGAAGACGGCATCCTCGGCGAAGAGGGTGCGGCCCGCGAGTCCAAGTCCGGGCGCACCTGGGTCATCGACCCAGTTGATGGCACCTACAATTTCTCCTCCGGTTCCGATTATTGGTGCTCTGCCTTGGCGCTTACCGACGCCACGGGGATCACCCTCGGCGCCGTCCACCGCCCCGCCATGGGGTACACCTGGTTCGGTGGCCGGGACTACCCCACTTCCCTCGACGGCAAGGAAGTAGCTCGCCTGCAGGAGAAGCCGGCCGAGCAGATTTCACTATCCACGTATCTGCACCCAACTTCGCTGGCGGATGAGGATATCCGCGGGGCATGGCAGCACGTGGCGGAAAACTTTGCTACAGTCCGTATGCTCGGTGCCGGTTCTGTTGACCTGTCCTCCGTGGCCGATGGCACATGGGGCGCATGGATGCAGCATTCGGTAGCGGATTGGGATTGGTTCCCCGGCAAAGCCCTCGTGGAAGCGGCCGGTGGTGCTGCCCGCAAGGTAGAAGCCGGTGGCGTCGAATGGTGCCTCGCTGGCAATAAACAGGTAGTGGATCAGATGGAGGATTGGCTCCGTGGGTAAGTTCAAAGAAGACTTGGGCCTCGCGCTCGAGCTGGCGGGCCATGCCGATGTAGTGACCATGCATCGTTTCGAGGCCTCGGACCTTTCCGTCAAGGAAAAGCCAGATATGTCCCCCGTATCGGATGCGGACCTCACCTGTGAGAAGCAAATCCGCGAATCCCTCAAGCGCTCCCGCCCGCGCGATGAAGTGCTGGGTGAGGAATACGGCGGCGAGGCCTGCTATAAGGGCCGCCAGTGGGTCATAGATCCCATCGACGGCACCAAAAACTTCGTGCGTGGCGTCCCCGTATGGGCCACGCTCATTTCCCTCTTGGAAGACGGCGAACCGGTGGTATCTGTAGTTTCCGCACCCGCCCTGCGCCGCCGCTGGTACGCGGCCAAGGGCGCTGGTGCCTTCCGCGTTTTCGGCGGCGAGCCGAAGCGCTTGAGCGTATCCCACGTGGAAAAGCTCGCCGATTCTTCGCTGGCCATGAGCTCGCTGACCGGATGGGCCGAACGCGGCCTGCGCGATCAGTTCCTCGCACTCACGGACAAGACCTGGCGCCTGCGCGGCTATGGTGATTTCTGGTCCTACTGCCTCGTGGCCGAAGGCGCGGTAGACATCGCCGCCGAACCCGAGGTGTCCTTGTGGGACCTCGCCGCGCCCTCCCTCATCGTGACCGAGGCCGGCGGCACTTTCACGGATCTGGACGGAAACCCCGGCCCGCACGGTGGATCCGGCGTCGCTTCCAACGGCCTGCTCCACAAGCACGCCCTAGCCGCGCTGCAAGGCTAGGAATGTCTCCGCAGCTGAAGTAACACCGGACCGCGGCGCTTCGCCGCCGCTCCGGAACACCCACCCACCTGCGCGCAACTGCCGCAGCCGCCCGTGGGGCACGCGGTGAGCGATTCGCGCACCAGCTCCGCACTACGCTCGAGATGGGCGAGGATAACTTCCACGGTACCCTGCCCTAACCCAGTAGCTTTTGCAATCTCGACCGGGTTGGATTTTCCCTGTTTAATAGCCTCCTTAACCTTCTCCGTGGGGCTCATAGGAAGACCTTGAGGACCTGGAATACTCCCACCGCAAGGATCCAGGCGGTGGCGAGCTGAAGGGCGAAACCGATAAGCGTCCACTTCCAGCCTATTTCCCGCCGCTGCGCGGCTACCGTGGCCACGCACGGGGTATAGGCCAGCAGGAATACCATGTACGCCCATACCGCCGCGAGCCCATGCCCGCCAGAGGCCGCGTCGAAGTCGGCGCGAATATGGCTGGCTAGTGGGGATTCTGCTTGCTCTTCTGGGGCATCATCAGTGACGTCTTCTACCGCATAGGTTTGCGCCCAGGTAGAAATGAGAGTCTCCTTGGCCACGAATCCGGTGACCAACGGGCCTGTCAGAGACCAAGAATCAAAGCCAGCCGGGGCAAAGGCCGGGGACATCACCTTTGAGACCGCACCATAGGCGGAATCCTCCGGCGGTACCGCCCCCTCGTTGAAAGAGTGCCCACCGGTTACCGGGATGGACATGAGCAACCAGATGACCACCACGGTGGCGACGATGATGCCGCCGGCGGTATGCAAGAAGCCCTTCAGACGCACCCACATCACCGACAGAGTGAGGCCAAAGGTGGGAAGCTGATAGGCCGGAAGATCGATAACTAGGGCTTCGGCCGGCATGGCGCGCCACACCGTGCGGCGCAAGGCGAGGCCTACCAACACCACCAGCGCGATAGACAGCACGTACATGGCGAATACCGCGGAACCAGCATGAGCGGGGAAAAACACCTGCGCCAGCATCATGAACACGATGAGACGGGCCGAACAGGAAGTGAAAGGAATAAGGAGGCAGGTGAGGATGCGATGGCGGACGTCGCCAAGCACGCGCGTCGCCGAAATCGCCGGAACATTGCAGCCATAGCCCACCACGATGGGGATAAAGGCCTTGCCCGGTAGGCCAATGGCGCGCATAACTCGGTCAGTGACCACGGCCGCGCGCGCCATATAACCGGAATCCTCCAGCACGGCTAGACACAGGAACATCAGGGCCAGCAGCGGGGCAAAGGTCAGCACCATGCCCACACCGCCGATAAGGCCATCTACCAGCAATCCTGAGACCAACCAGTGGTCTGGGAGGAGGCTGCGCACGGCAGCAGAGACGGGACCAGTGATCAGTGCCTCTAGGCCGTCCTGCAGCGGTCCCGCAACCGTAGTGGTAATGAAGAAGACAACCCACATCACCGCCAGAAATAGAATCGGGCCGAGCACGGGGTGCAGCACCACGCGGTCTACGCGCTGGCTAAGCGGTTCGCCGATGTCCGTCCTGGAAACGGCAGCCTTTTCCGCGGCGTCTAGATCCGCAAAGCGTTGATCCAAATCTGCGTTGGGCCGGATAGTCTGTGGCTCCGTCTGCATTGCTTTTGCAACGGCACCCTCCAGCGCGTCTAGGTTTTCTCGGCGGCGACCATTGACGCTGACTACCGGCATGCCCACGGCGCGCGATAGCGCGGAGGTATCGATGCTTATGCCCTGTTGCTTGGCGACGTCCTCCTTGGTCACCCCAATCACTACCCGATACGGGTACTCCGCGATCTGGAATGCGAGGTTAAGCCCGCGCGCTGGCGCAGTGGCATCCACCAACACCACAACCACATCTGGGCGCTCACACGGTGGGCACTCAACGAGCATATCGCGGGTGAATTCCTCGTCCGGGCTCATTGGATCCAAGGAATAAGCACCGGGCAGATCGATGATGTCGAACGCCTCTGGCTGCGCGCTCCACAAACCACGACTGACTTCTACGGAGGTACCCGGCCAGTTGCCGGTCTGGACCTTCGCTCCGGTCAGCGCGTTGAACAAGGTAGATTTGCCGGAATTTGGAGCCCCGACCAAGGCGAGGACAGGCGTTCCCTCCGCGGCGATACGCATGGAGGAGGTGGAGTGGCAGCTTGGCGCTGCGGTCTTGCGCGCCATTATGCTGCCACCGGGATAACTTCCAGCTGGCCGAGCGTAGCCGCATCCACCGCGTACCGGGCGGTACCTACGGTGACCAGGCGCGCCCCGCCGGCCACCTTGCGCCCGATCTGCACGCGCACTCCTGGCCGGAATCCCAGTTCACGCATACGCAGCGCCAACGCCGGCTGCGACTCAATCGCATGCCGCAGGCAGCATTCAGGTAGCTCTACCAATGCGTCCACTGGGGCTTGATCGGCACGCATACATTCGGACCTTTCGCAGGTCTGCTGGGTACGGGTGCGGGACAATAAAGACAGCTGCAACATCGCGCGGTCACCTCGGTTCTCTCGACCCGGCTCACGCCGGTGACGTTAGCCACACCTAAGTAGCTTCTAGATAAGCCTAACCTTAGTCCGCAAAAGGATTTCACACAAGCGATGATTAGTTGTGATTATCGGCACTAGACAGAGACATAAAAGTGCCCGCTCCCAGTAGCAACGGGAGCGGGCGAAAAGTTGGGCGAGGCTAGTCCTCAGGCAATGTAAAACCAGCACCTACGCCACCGCGACGGTCCATATCCTCCAGGACCGCATCCATGGTGTTCGCGGCGGTTGGGTTATGGACCGGCCCCTGCAGCGGGGTGCGGCACGGGAAATTCACCGGCAGGAATCCACCGGAAATGGAACCAATGAGGCGGCCGTTGACCAACAACGGTGCACCGGAATCGCCCATCATGGCGCAGACTTGGTTGACCTGAATCTTCTTTGCCTGCTGATAGGTAATGCCGCAGGTCTTGCCAGTGGCGACACCCTGCTTGCACACCTGCTGCCCCGGCTTAACGCCGCCGCCCAACTCATTGACGGTCACGCCATTGTAGGAGCGGGAGACCTTGGCCTTAGAGCCGAACTCGATGACGGCGTAATCCAAGTCCTCATTCTTGGATACCACGGTGCCCGTCGGGCCAATCTGCTCTGAATCGGCGGAGGTGACCGAATCCCCCACGTTGCCGCAGTGCGCGGCGGTGAGCCCCACCTTGCGGCCTGCATTATCGTTGCCCGCTACGGTCAGGGTGCACATCATGTTCTCATTGACATAAACCGGGGTGCCAGGGCCATAGAGCGACTCCCCCTCATTCATGGCCGCAACGGATTCTTCTGGAATGCGTGGCGCATCAAAGAAGGAGCCCGGCACGCGGTGCAACACGTAATCAGCCTGTGGCTTGCCCGCAGCTACCTTGGAAAATCCATCATTTTTCCACTTGTAGTTCGGATTGGTGCCCTTCGGTTTAAACTCCGGCTGGGTGGCCTGCTCCGCTAGGCCGATGGGATTCGGGTTGGTCATCGGCTCCGCGTACTGTGCCTGCTGGGCCGTATGCTGCACGGCTTGCTGCGCGTTGCGCACAGAGGAATCTACGGCGTCGGTAACGTTCTTATCCACCTGCGGGGTTTGGATGCCTACCCCAGCCAGGCCATCTCGGACCTGGTCAATAATCCCTGCGGAATCGAAATCCGGTTGGGGCAATTCCTGGGCGCCTGCGGCCGGGGATCCCAGGAAAAACGCACCAGCGAAAGCCGAGCCCACCAGGACTTTCTTAAGGTGCGGAATGCGAAGCATCAAGGTACCTACTTTCAGTTGTCAACATCGTGCAAGCTCGATACTGGCACGAAAAAGTTGTGGAAGCAGCAAACTCCTGTGACTGTGTCCAAGCCGTTATATTTCTGCCAGAATTCGGGGGTGGTCACCCCTCCCCTATCATCGGGCGCATGGTCACACCGCTGTCTTATTCCGATACTTCTGGCTTTCCGCAGCTGCACATGTCACGAGTCATCGACGCTGATTTTGATACCGCCGCACACCGGCTTTTCCGCTGGTCAATCCAACGCAGCGGCCTTTTTCGCGTGCGCCCCACCCATGAGGTGGTGGAGCTCGGCGCGGAGGTCACGATGGGCCTCGGCCCGTGGGATTTTCGCTGCCGCGTAGTCGATGTATTCCACAAGGACGGCCGCTGCGGGTTCACCTACGGCACCCTTCCCGGACACCTCGAGCGCGGCGAGGAGACCTTCGCTCTGGAGCGCCTGCGCGATGGCCGCACACTGCTGCTTATCGACGCTGCCTCCGAGCCATTCCTCCCCTTTCTGCGCCCCCTTGTGGACGTGCCAAGGCGCCTGCTGATTAGCCGGCTCTACCTCCACGCTTTGGACGATTAGCAGGATTGCGGAAACGACGAAAGCCGCCTCCCTGACCCCTGGAAAAGCGGCTTAGTATCAGCGCTGGTTAGTTCTTACGCTTGTCCTCGATGGACTCGCGTGCATCGCGCACAGCGCCCTTGACGCGATCAAAGAAGCCACCCTTCTTCGTGGACTCCTCTTGGTACTCGTGAGCCTTGTCTTCCACGAAGCCCTTAGCGCGCTGGAACGCATCGCCGACGGCGCTACCAGCCTCGGATGCCTTGTCCTTTAGCTGATCCAGGCGCTCAGAGGACTGCTGACCGTTGACGTTGTCCTGGTTCGGCGCAGTAGCAACACGCTCTTCGTTTGCTTCGCCTACGATATGCTGGCTGGGCGCGTAGTCAGAGTTGCCCTCGTCCAGCTTCTCCTGCAGGTCCGGCTGCTGCGGGGCGGAACCAATGTGCTCTTCCTTCGCCTCACCTACGATGTGCTGGCTCGGCGCGTAGTCAGCGTTGTTCTCATCCAGCTTTTCCTGCAGGTCTGGCTGCTCGGCAGCTTTAGCCACATGTTCTTCCTCCGCTCCAGCGACAACGTGGTTCTGCGGTTCATACTTGCTTGCGGTGGACTCATCGCCGTCCGCAGACCGCTTACCGACCGGCTTGGACAGGCCGGCTGCACCTGCGGCACCAGCTGCAGCTGCAGCGGACTGCGAGGACTTGTCAGATTTAGCTGCCGAAGACGCGGTGTCTTTAGATGCTAGGTACTTGTATTCGTCGCGATCCAAGTCAACTTCGTGGCCTAGTTCGTTTGCCATTGCTACGTACTCCTTTAAATAGATTTATCTTCTTCCTTCTAGGGTTCCAGAAAATTCAGGAGCGTGCACGGAAATGGGTATGGGAAAGCGTCGACCGGTGGAGGGATCAGTCATCTCTAAACACTCAACATGGAAGGTTTCGCGTACGAGTTCAGCGGTCATCACCTCCTCGGTGGCCCCTTCGGCCACAATGCGTCCCTCACGCATGGCTACGATTCTATCGGCGTAACGCGCGGCATGGACCATATCGTGGACCACCATGACCACTGTGACCCCGGTGCCATTAAGATCTCGAATCAGATCCAAAATGGACAATTGGTGCGCGGGATCGAGGTAAGTAGTCGGCTCGTCAAGCAAGGTAATTGGCGTTTCTTGGGCCAGAGTCATAGCGAGGAAGACGCGCTGGCGCTGACCACCGGAAAGGTCTGCCGCGGGGGCGTCGAGAAGCTCGCTCACCCCAGCACGCGAGGCAGCACGCTCAACCGCTGCATGATCTCCGGCCCGCATCGTCGCTAGCGCCCCTGTATAGGGATAGCGGCCGTAACCGATGACGTCACGCACTAATACCCCTTCCGGAGCCACGGGATGTTGTGGCAGAAAAGAAACTTCACGGGCATAGGCACGCGAGGAATACGTGCTGATATTTTGGCCCGAGAGGTACACCGCACCTGCGCTGGGCGTAAGTTGGCGGCCCAATGTCTTGAGAAGCGTCGACTTGCCGCAGCCATTCGGCCCGATCAGAGCGGTTACTTGACCGCTGGATAAGTGAAGATTTACATCCTTGACCACATCGGGTCCACCGTAGCCCACGGTTAATCCGCTGCACGTCAGTGTCATGTCTAGCCTCCGTTTCGCACTCGGGTCAGTCGAGTCAATAGGAAAATGAAATACGGTGCGCCGATCAGCGCGATGAGCGCGCCAACGGGGATTTCCGTGGGGGCGAAGGCCCAGCGACCGAGCGTATCGCATGCGGTCACAAGGACCGCGCCGCCTAGGGCTGCCACGGGTATTTGCCAGCGCAGGTTCGCGCCAACAACCAAGCGAGCAGCATGGGGGACGATGAGTCCGGCGAAGCCCAAGACCCCGGCCGCGGCGACTCCCGCGGCACCGAGGATGACGGCTAAGGCTACTGCTATTAGGCGCCATATCTTGGCGCTCACGCCGATGCCGGCCATGGTGGAATCATCCAGCGCGAGCATATCCAGGTGTTTTGCCACCACCATCGCGACGGTTAGGGCGAGAAGGATAAAGGGGGCGACAATGGTGGCATCGCCAAGCGAGCGGGCGTAAAGCGAACCTTTCAACCATGTCATGGCCGCTCCTGCCTCTGGGGCAGCCCGCACCAGGAGCAATTCGGTGATGGCGCCCAGCCCAAAAGATACCGCCACCCCGGTAAGCGGCAGGCGCACCGGATCACTTGCCCCGCGCCCGGCGAGGAGAAGAACCAGCCCAGTTCCAGCCAACGCTCCAATAAAGGCTATGAAAGTCAGCAGGTGGGCCGGCAGGGCGCCTGATCCCATGAGTACCGCAACGGCCGCGAGTCCGCCGCCGGAGGTAATACCCACCGTATCTGGTGCGGCCAAAGGATTGCGTAGCGCAGACTGCAATAGACAGCCAGAGACGGCCATGGCAATACCGGCGCAGATTCCCACCAAGATCCGCGGGGCGCGGTACTTCCAGATGAGCGGCTCTCCGGTAACGAAGGCGGTGATCACCTCGCCCGGCGGTTTCATCACCGCACCGACGCCCATGCCGAGGATTGCGCTCAACGCCAACGCCAGGATGAGTCCTACTAGCACCCCAACAAATCTCTTATGCCGCATGCTTCCTCCTCCCCAGCGCATGGACGG
Organism: Corynebacterium sp. MSK122; assembly: GCF_030229435.2. Taxonomy (NCBI): domain Bacteria; kingdom Bacillati; phylum Actinomycetota; class Actinomycetes; order Mycobacteriales; family Corynebacteriaceae; genus Corynebacterium; species Corynebacterium sp. MSK122. The sequence goes on from NZ_JASPHV020000017.1 coordinate 18,736, forward strand.
CCCACAACACTAATGGCATGCCAGCCAAAGAAGTCACGATGCCCACTGGGGTCTCGGCTGGCGCCCAGATTGCCTGGCCAACCGAATCGGCCACCAAAAGCACCGCTGCTCCAACAATTCCAGCCACGCACAGCCCCATGCGGTGGTGTGAGCCGCACACCCGCCACGCTACGGCCGCGGCGATCAACCCCAAGAAGCCAATCGGCCCAGTTGCAGCTACGGCCGGAGCAATAAGCACTACCGCCGCCACAATGGCTGCCAACCGAATGCGCTCCGGCTTCGCGCCGACAGCACCAGCCACGGTATCGCCTGCTACGAGCAAGTCCAGCGTTTTTGCACCGACTAAGGTCAAGGGAACCACGACCAGCACGGCAATCAGCGCCGGCATGATACCGCTTAGGCGCACACCGGCAAGCCGACCAGAAAGCCATGACATCACCGTAGCCAGTTGAGCTTCATCTACTACCAAGAAAATGGAGGTCAATGCGCTACACAGCGCGGAAACAGCAACGCCAACGAGTACCATGCGCTGGATCGCACCGCTCTTACCGACGCCCACCGTCACCCCCACAGCAATCCCCGCACCCAACAGCGCACCGGGCAACTGGTCAACGCTCGAGGTTTCGCTTCCTAAAAACATTGCGGTTGCGACTGCACCGAGTGCCGCACCGGAGTTCACACCAGTGATGGACGGATCGGCGAGCGGATTCGCGGTTGCCGTGCGCAGCAATAACCCACCTACACCTAGTGCAATACCGACCACCGTGGTAGCAAGGAGACGGTCAAAAGCCACGCTATGCAGCTCTTCTTCTAACCACGGGGTATCAACTGGCACCTGAACATGGCGAAGCCGCCACCACCACACAAAGGCAGCGGCAGCGGTTGCAAGGACCAAGCAGACGCTGGCTTTAGTTCGAGGTGCCACTACTTTTCAGCGGCGATAATGTCATCGAGCATATGCTCGGCGGAAAGCGGCCCGCGGGCGCGCGACCAGATATCTTGGTCTACCTCTACGATGTCACCGCTGCCCTTGGCATAGGGCGTCTTTTTAAACGCATCGACGTCCTTGTACATAAAGACCAGGTCAGCCTTCATTCCAGGGAGCTTATCGCCGGTCAGTTCCGCTACATCAGTCTTAGATTCGATGGATGACTTCTCACCTTCGAAGGCATAGTCATAGCCCACCTCACTTAGTAGCGACTGGGGGAAGGAAGGGTTGACCCAGGTATAGAGCATCTCACTGGACCAGCCAGCCACGACCGCACGACTCCCCGGCTTTACCGCGTCCTTGGTATGAGCAATCTTGTCCTCGATGCGCTGACGGACTTCCTTGGCCTTTTCCTCTTTACCTAGCTTGGCCGCGATCTCATCCATCGAGTCCAGCACGTCCAAGTAAGTCTCATCTGGGTAGGATTCGGTCTGCGCAATCTCTTCCAGCTGCGGCATGATATCCGCTTGACGGGTAGGGCTAGCTAGGATCAGGTCCGGCTCCAAGGACTGGATAACCTCTAGATTCGGCTGCTTGGCCTGGCCCACAGAGGTCGCCTGACCCAGCTGCCCTTTCAAAGTGGTCGGTGCCTCCGACTTACCGATTTCCACGATTCCCACTGGGTCCACATCGAGGGCCTTGAGAATTTCCTCGTAGCGCCAATCAAGCGCCACAACTCGCTCGATCTTCTTTTCTCCGTTTCCTTCCTTAGAAGAAGAATCAGAAGAACACGCAACAAGGCCTGCGCCTAGGGCTAGAGTGGCTACGAGTGCGATAACTGCACGCACATTCATGAAGTCTTTCTTTTGCATAGCCTTACCTTACTTAGGTAAGGGTTTGCTGTCTAGGGTCTGATTGCCACGTTCCCGATACGGACCATGTTGCCGCACGTCCGCTAAAATCCGCCCAGTAAGCAAAAATAAAAAATGACCCTCACCGGCGAACCGATGAGGGCCTGGAAGTTGGTAGCGGGGGCAGGATTCGAACCTACGACCTCTGGGTTATGAGCCCAGCGAGCTACCGAGCTGCTCCACCCCGCGTCGAGATGACTTCCATCATCTGCGCTTGAACAGCACGTTAACACAAAGTGTATTCGCTCTGTCCTGGCGACTCATGTAACTATACATAGGAAAAGGCACCTACCCAAATCCGCTGGGCAGGTGCCTAATTCATTGCGATTATGAGCCGGGACTACTTCTCCGTCGACTGGTAGGACTCGACTGCCTTGTCGAGCTCATCCAGGGCGCGGCCGTATTCCTCGAAGGATCCATCGCGTGCATCCTCAAGGCCCTTCAAAGCCTTGTTGATGTCATCGATGGCGCCAGCCTGATCAGAAGAAGACGGAGCGGAAGCTGGAGCCGAAGGTTTGTCCTCCTTGGCATCCTTCTTATTCTTGTCGTCCTTGGCACCGTCCTTGTCCTCGGAATCGCCTTCGACCTCCTCAATGTTTTGGGCGGACTTGGCATCGATTCCCACCTGCTCAAGGGCATCACCAATAGTCGGGGCGTAGCCTACGCGGCCCTTATAGGACACGAGCACGCGCAACAGCTTCGGGAAGGCAGAAGCCTGGTCCTTGCGCTGCGAGTAGATCGGCTCGAGATACAGGATTTCGCCGCCACCTACTGGCAGGGCTAGCAGGTTGCCGTTGTGCAGGTCATTGGTGCCCTCCCACAAAGTGCGGTCGCGGGCGACCTGGTCGGAGGACATCATCGCATCCTGTGCCTGCTTCGGGCCCTGGGTCTGTGTATTGGTGGGCAGCACGCGCACGGTGATATCGCCGTAGTTTTCCGGATCGGAGGATACAGCCATGTGCGCAGACAAGAACTCGCGGTTGAGGCCACGGTAAGACGTGGTCAGCTGGAAGGTCGGCTTGCCGGTCTTCGGATCTGCGGCCATCACGTAGTACGGCGGCTGATTGAGCTGGCGGGATTCCTCCGCGGTGGGGTCATTCGGCACGGACCAGAAGGCATCGTTATTGAAGAAGACATTCGGGTCATCCACGTGGTAGCGGGCCAAGAGGTCACGCTGCACCTTGAACATATCCTCCGGGTAGCGGAAGTGCTCGCGCAGCTCATCGGAGATCTCCGCCTCAGGCTTAACGACGTCCGGGAAGACGCCCTGCCAGGCCTTAAGCACCGGGTCATTCTTGTCGAACTCGTAGAGGTCCACAGTGCCGTCATAGGCATCGACGGTGGCCTTGACCGAGTTGCGGATATAGCCGACCTTGTCATTGACCAAGCGCTGGGTGGTGCCATCGGGGTTGAGGGTGTCCTGGGTGGCGTCGGAAAGCGAGGCACGCTGGGAGTAAGGCAGGGACTCCAAGGTGGTATAGCCATCCACAATCCACTTCAGACGGCCATCAACCACGGCCGGGTAGGTAGCAGAATCGGTGGTCAGCCACGGAGCAACCTTTTCCACGCGCTCGCGCGGATCACGGTCATACAGCAGCTTCGATTCGCTGCCGACGCGATCCGAAAGCAGGAAATTCAGCTCGCGATACTTGGCGGCGTACATGGTGCGGTCAAAGATATTGCCAATGCCAACCCCGCCCTTGCCGTCATAGGTGTAGGTAGAACTATCGGTGTCATACTCCACCGGGTTATCACCAGTCTTGCCGGTAATCGCATAATCCATGCCATCGGCCGAACCGGCAATGACTGGACCGTAGTAGATGCGCGGCTGGTCTACCTTAATGCCAAGGGACTTCTCTGCATCCTGGGTTTCGCCTTCGCCTTCGGCCTCGCCGGCTTGGGTCTGCAGGTCAGAAACCGTGAAGATGGGGAAACCACCGCGGGCAGAACCGGCATCGCGGGCCACCTCATCAACCTTATTGGCCTGCGCTGCCACAAAGCCGTTGCCGTGGGTATAGACGGTGTGGCGGTTAATCCAGTCCGACTGATTCTCCCGCAGCTCGTTCGGGTCTAGCTCGCGGGCGGCGACGACGAAGTCGCGCTTCTTCCCGTCGATCTCATAGCGGTCCATCGACAGCGTCTCTGGGAAGCCGTAGAAGTTCTTCAGCTGCTGCATCTGGGTAAAGGTAGGAGAAAGAATCTCCGGATCCAGCAAGCGAAGGTTATTGATGGTGGCGTTATCGGAGGCGACCTTGTCATCGGAGACTTCATCCCCGCCCCAGTTGTCCTCATAGGTGACGTGATCATCCGTGAGCCCATAGGCATAGCGGGTTGCCTCAATATTGCGGGCGATGGATTCTTCTTCCTTGGCTTGACGGTTGGGCTGTACGGAGAAGCGTTCCATCAGCAGCGGCCATGCCTGGCCAATGACCAGCGAGGACAGCAGCATCAGCACCACTGCCAGGCCGGGGATACGCAGATCCTTGATGACAACGGCCATAAACAGGGCCACGGCCACAAAGACGCCAATGATCATCAATATGATCTTCGCCGGCAAGTAGGCGTGGATATCGGTATAGGAACCACCGGTGAAGAGGTCGTGCTGGGTATTAAGCAGCTCATAGCGCTCCAACCAGTAGCCAATGACCTGGGTTACCATCCACAGGCCGGCGGTTACCGCCAGCTGCAGGCGGGCTGGGCGGGAAATGGATCCGCGCACACCGGCGGCCTTATTGCCAATCCGGATGCCGCCCAGCACGTAGTGGCCGAAAAGCGCGATGAGGAAGGCCAGAATCAACAAGATGGATAGGGTGCTCACCACCATCTTCAGAACTGGCAACGTGAAGGCATAAAAACCTAGGTCGTGGTGGAACTGGGCGTCTTGTTCGCCGAATTCCTGGCCGTTGAGGAAGAGCAGCACCGTGCGCCAATTAGCCTGACCGATGAAACCGGCGATGACGCCCACGATGGCGGGGATGACCTTGAAGAAGACGCCCATGGACTTCTCAATGGACTTGCGGTACTGATACACCGGCGAGTTCAGGTCCCCAAGGTCGAGCGAATCCGGGCGCCCGCGCCAGGCAAAGTAGCCAGCGGCCCACACCACTGCGGCGGCAATAAGGCCAAAGATGATAAAGAGGACTATTCGCGCAATAATCGCGGTGGTGAAGACGTTCCGGTATTCAATCGCACCAAACCACCTCCAATCCGTGTACACGCCCACGAGCATGGGGCCGAAGAACAAAAGGACGGCAATGATGGCCGCAATGATTGTCGCGACCCGCGGGGGCCGCTTCAACGGGGCGGCTGGTGTGGATGACCCTAAGGACAACGCCAGCTCCAATCAAATAGTGCGAATATAAAACCTGTAGACTTCTTCCAGCTTAAGGAAGTAATACACAGATAACGAATAAGGATGTTCATGAGTTCCCCCGAATTATCACAGCCAGCTTTAAACCGTGCGATGACCGAAGCCGTGGAATTCGTCCACGCCGAAGGCTGGGACGCTCGGCCCACCATCTTCGCGCTGGTTCCCACCCACTTGGTAGCCGATCAGCTTGCCGCGCTCGATGAAGAGGACGCCGCGCCGCTGACCCTCATCGTGCAAGATAATGTGCCCGAAAACATTGAGCCCGGTTCTGAGCAGCTGGCCGATTATGTCTCTCGCCTGGCCTGGCCCCGGGAGGTTGCCGGCGTCATCTTGGCCCAAGAAATTAAGTTCCGCGATACCTCCAGCGAGGACCCCTCCCCTCGCCCGGCGCGCCTTTATTCCGGGGCGCTGCGAGAGGAAGGCATCGAAACTACCTTGCTGCAGCTGCGTCCCACCGAGGAGGAGCTGGAAGCGGCCGGACCGTTCGCAGAGGATGACATCCAGTTGCGCGGTGGCCCACAGGTAGCTCCGGGGGTCATTGCGGCCCTGCGCTATGGGCTGAACCAAGACCCGGATGAGCTAGATTAGACTGAAGTGACAATTCTCGCCTGCGACTAAGGAGCATTTTCCTACCGTGCGACGCACTACTCTCACTCGCCTGACCGCCACCCGCGCCACCGCAGCAGCGCTTCTGCTGGGTGTAGGCGTGAGCACTGCCGCTTGTTCCTCGGACGATGCCGCGCCTGCCGACGCCCCCGTGGAGACCACCGCCGCCGGCGCCGAGACCACCGCCCCTGCGGCGGATACCGCTGAGGAAACCAGCACCGCCTCTAGCTCCTCCACCATTGAGTCCAGCGCTGAATCGAGCGCGGCGGAAAGCTCGGAGGCGTCGGAGGGGGCGTCGGCAAGCAAGGAGCCCGGAACCGAAAAGATGGAAAAGTCTGTGGCCAAGGCCTATGACATCTTTGCTCCGGTAGCGCCCAAGGAGCTTTTCGCCCTCTTTGACCGCTGCGATTCCACGGGCGGGGACGATTCCTACAACTGCTCTGGGCCAGAGGTAGGCCAGTTCCAGTTCTTCCGCTCGCACTCCAAGGCGAAGCAAACCACGCAGGTGCTTACCGAGCTGCGCAGCTCGCAGGTCATTGAGGATGACGGCGACCGCGTCGTAGGCTGGTCTACCTTGGGAACCACCGCGGTCATTACCGTAGTGGACAATAAAGAAGGCATGGTCATGCAACAGATGATCTCTTCCGACCAGGAAGACCCGGAAGAGAAGATCAAGGAGCTGGGCCTAGCTAAGTAGGCCGGCTACTGGCAGGTTTTAATATCCTTGCCGTCCGCGAAGTCCTTCATTGTGGACACTGCCTCATCCAAGGTGGAAACTGCCGCGATGGGCATATCGCCGTGATCGCTCGCGGCGGCCTCGGAGCAATTATCCTTCGGCGCGAGGAAGAGCTCCGCACCCGCCTCGTGCGCCGCGGCGATTTTATGTTGGATGCCGCCAATGGGGCCTATCTCACCGTCTTCCTGAATAGTGCCCGTACCGGCCACGAACTTGCCGCCGGTAAGGTCTTCCTCGTTGAGCTTATCGATAACCGCTAGGGTAAACATCATGCCAGCGGAGGGCCCGCCAATATCCTGCAGGTTGTATTTGACCTTAATATCGTCCTGCGGAACCGAGAGCATGGCGATGCCAAGCATTGCCTGCCCCTTTTGCTGGGGATTCTCCCCGAGCTCTATTTCTTCTTCTTGCTCAGTGCCGCCACGCTGGACGGTCAGCGTGGCCTTATCGCCAGGGCTTTTCTGCTTGATGACGTCCTGGACCTCGCCTGGCTCCGAGACCTCCTTGCCGTCAACTGCGGTTATGACATCGTCCTTTTTCAGCGTGCCCTGCGCCGCGCCTTCATCTAACACTTCCGCGATGGTGATCTTCACCGGCAGGTGGAGGTAATCCATTGCGGCGACGGTTGCGGCAGACTCGGACTGGGTAAAGGCCTGCTTATTGGACTCTTCTACCTCTTTATCGCTCATGTTCTGCGGGATGACGGTATCGATGGGCACGATCGTGTCATCAGTCATCATCCAGCGGCCCAGCGCCTGCGCCAGGGTCATATTGGTGCGCACGGAGACCGTGGTCATGTTGAGGTGGCCGTCGGTGTCATAGGTTTTCGGTGCCTGAACATCAACGACCTGGGTGCCGTCGACCTCCCCCAACGTGTCCACCGTGGGACCGGGCCCCTCAGCGGCATAAGGAACGGTCAAAGACACATCGGTGCCGGGGATATGGTCAAGCGATACCAACGCACCGGTGAGGACGACGGGGATGGCACCCCAGGCGATGGTGCGGACGCGACGGCTAGCAGGAGAATTCACGGATCAATACCCTACAACCTTTGCCGTAGTGTTCGCTGTCAGCGTAGCGGGGATCATGGAAAGTAGCCGGATGGTGCCGGTAGATTAGGACGCATGAGCAACGGATTCGGTTTTTCTTTCCCCAATAACGATGACGACGATAATGACGGACGTCGTGACCAGAACCCGTTCGGCGCATTCGGCGGCGCTAATGGTGGCGGCCTCGGTGACATGCTGAACCAGTTCGGTCAGATGCTATCCGGCATGGGCTCTTCCATGAACTCGCCGGAAAACTCCGGCCCAGTCAATTACGACATGGCCAAGCGCATCGCCCTGCAGCAAATCTCGCAGTCCAAGACGGTAAGCGCGGATGACACCAAGGCCGTAGAAGAATCCGTGCGCTTGGCGGAGCTCTGGCTTGATGACGCCACCTATTTGCCCACCGCCTCCGGCACGGCCAAGGCCTGGGATTCCAAGCAGTGGTTGGAAGAGACCATGCCGGCGTGGCAGCGCATGGTCACCCCGGTGGCCGAGCACATGAATGATGCTCAGCTGGATTCCATGCCGGAACAAGCGCGCGAGATGATGGGCCCCATGACCAAGATGATGAACCAGATGTCTGGCATGAATTTTGGCATGCAGCTCGGCCACGCCTTGGGCGATTTGGCCTCCCAGGCGCTGACCGGTTCCGATTTCGGCCTGCCCATCGCCCCAGCCAATACCGTGGCACTGTTGCCACAGACCATCCAGAAGGTCGCCCGCGAGCTTAATGTTCCTGGCCAGGAGGTGCTGGTTTATATTGCCGCCCGCGAGGCTGCCCGCCAGCGACTGTTTAAGCACGTGCCCTGGCTGGTAGAGCGCATCGTCTCCTCTGTAGAGGAATATGCCATCGGCCTGGTCATTGATACTTCCCACTTGGAGGAAGTCACCCGCGAACTCAACCTCGAGTCCGGCGATCCACAGGCAATCCAGGACGCAATGAGCAAGCTGCAGGGCATGGACCTCTCCCCGCGCATCACGTCCAAGAACACTGCGGCCGCATCTCGCCTCGAAACCCTATTGGCCTTGGTAGAGGGCTGGGCCGAGCACGTGGTTACTGAGGCACTGGGCGAGCGCATCCCGTCGACCTCGAAGCTGACCCAGGCATGGGCACACCGCCGCAGCACCGGTGGTTCCGCCGAGAACGCCTTCAGCAAGGTGGTTGGCATCGAGCTCAATGCCCCTAAGGTCTCTGAGGCCGCAGAGCTATGGCGCCGCGCCACCGTGGCCGTGGGCGCGGAAAAGCGCGATAAGGCTTGGGATCACCCGGACTTCCTGCCCACTGCGGAGCACCTCGATAACCCGGCCGCCTTCATCGACTCCCTGCTGGACGAAGGCCCGGATGAGGGCTTTGAAGAAGAGTTTGCCAAGCTGGAGGAAATGCTGAAGAACGGCGAGGATTCTTCTGCAGCGCAGGGCGACGAGTCCACGGATTCCGAAAAGCCGGAAGGCAAAGACGACAAGAAGGACAAGGGCAACGAGGACGAAGAGAACTAGCAGCCCCAGCGCTGATAGGCCTCAAGATAGCCCTTCGCCCGCTCAGCGTGGGGCGCCCTGTCCGCCCACTGCCAAAAATCCCGCCCATGGCGCGGGATGAAGGTGTGGGTGAGCTCGTGAATGATCACTGAATCCAGCACATAATCCGGCACGTGTTGCAGCCGGTCACTGAGCCGAATATCCGCGGTGGAGGTAGTACAGCTACCCCACCGCGTATTTTGGTTGCTCACCCACCGAATAGAGCCGATGGTTGCACGGCCATCTAAATACGCCGCGTTGAGCCGCCGCGCATGTTCTTCGAGCTGGGCGTCCGTGCGGCGGCCACTGCCCTGTTTCTTCTCCACCCGCGCCAACATGTCTGCGACGGCATCGCGCTCATCCCGCGCGGACATCCACGCGGGAATGCGTACCTCGAGCACCCCGGATACCATGCGCGCCTGCACGGTTTTCTTCCGCTTGGCAGAGCGAATGACTTTGACCTCTGGGGGCTGCGGTGCGGTGGGCTGCGTGCTCGACATGACAGGTGATTGTACCTGTGGTGCAATGGAGACCACATACTTCGGGGGAAGGGGTTAAAAGCGTGGGGATTTCTGCCACCCAAGTGGTCTTGGCGCCAGGCAGCGCAGTGTTGTGCCGCGAGGAAACGGTGATCCAATTTGGCATGGATGCCACCCGCGTTGGGGTTGCGGAAACTGGAAGCGCGCTCACCGTCGCGACGGCTTTCAACACCGCTCGCGAACCAGTGCCCCCGGAGGACTTATCTGAACGACTGCGTGCTGCAGGGCTTGAGAAGGCGGCGGCGCTGAGCCTCATTGAAGACGCGCTGGACTACGGCATCCTCTGGCCACACAACGAGGCCGATGCCAAGGCAGACACCATTGTCCTCATGGGAGAATCCGCCTTGGCGGAGAGGCTCCGCGCGCGCCTTGAGGCGGATGGCTTCCAGGTCCGCATCCCGTTGGAGGAAGACAATGTTTTTTCCTATATCCACGACCTCGACGGCATGTATCCAGTACTCGCTGTGGACCAGCTGCACTGCCCACTGGATTGTGCGAATGCGCTCGCGGGCACAGGCACTACGTGGATTCCGGTATCTTTGCTGGACAATCGTGGCGTCATCGGGCCTGTACGGCTGCGGGGCCAAGGACCGTGCCCATTGTGTGCGCACTTGGCCCGCGTGGATATGGACCCACTGTGGAATATCATCAGCACCCAGCTCACCCGCGTGCGCCGCACGCCAGAAGCCGTGGTGCTCGATGCTGTTACGGCGCATACACAAGTGATCATCCGGCGGCTGATGGGGCGGCCGCTGCCGCCAGGCGCACCGACCGCAAAGCCGCGCCCCGGACAGCAGTGGGAAATCGATGTCTACGGACACCATCAGCAGCGCACCGTCATTGCGCATCCACGCTGCCCGGTGTGCTTCGGCGGCAAGACCAACCTGGCTAGCTGCGAACCGAACGAATAACCTCTAGTACTTGGGCGCCGTAGCGCTCCAGCTTGCTAGGGCCTACGCCAGAAATGAACAGCATCTCTGCCTCATCGGAGGGCAGTTCCTCCGAAATCGCCTGCAGGGTGGCATCGGAAAAGATGACATAGGCCGGAACCTTTTCCTGGCGCGCAATCTGGGACCGCCACGAGCGTAAGGCAGCAAAGACCTCTTCATCGCCGCCGCCTTCACAATCTTCATGGCGGCCTATGACCTTTTCCGCCGGTGTTCCCAGCGGACCAGAGCACACGCGGCAGCGCTTCGGGCGGCGCGAGCGAGCCCCACCGCCGGAGGCATCTTCGGCCGCGGGAACGATGCCATCGAGGAAGCGCGTGCGCTCGCGCGAAGCCCGCGAGCCGGTAGTCTTCGCCAGCGCCCACGACAGTGCGAGGTGCTCACGGGCGCGGGTAATACCCACGTAGAAAAGGCGGCGCTCCTCTTCTACCTGTTCGTCGCCAGCCTTGATGGCATGGTTGATGGGCATAAGCTTTTCCGTTAGCCCCACGAGGAATACAGCGTCCCATTCCAAGCCCTTGGCGGCGTGCACGGTAGCCAGCGTCACGCCTTCCATAGCTGGGGCCTGCTTATCGGTAGAGCGCCGGCGCAACTCCCCCAGCACCCCGTTGAGATCGATGCCAGGAGTGGATTCCACAATCTTTTCAATGAGCCCAACCAGTGCGTTGAGGGACTGCCAGCGCTCGCGGGCCTGGGCGCCCTGCGGCTCGGTGGAGCTCAAGCCCAGCTCGACAAACGCGGCGCGGGCGATCGCCACTGGGTCATCCGGCAGGTCCTCGCGGCGGGTCGCGGCGATGAGCACGCGGATCGCCTCCAGGATTTCCGGGCGGCGGAAAAAGCCCTCGCCGCCGCGGACTTGGTAAACCACTCCGGCGTCAGCAAGCGCCTGCTCAAACTGCTCCGACTGGGCATTGATACGGTAAAGGATGGCAATCTCGGAGGCCGGCACGCCCTGGTCTAGCAGCGTGAGGACCTGGCCGGCCACCTCCTGGGCCTCAATCTCTTCGGACTCATAGGCCTTGAAGGTGGGCTCGGGACCTGGCTCGCGCATGCCTTGCAGCTCCAAGCGCGTGCCAGCTGCGCGGCCGGTAGCCTTGCCGATGACCCGGTTGGCCAGGTCAGTTACCTGCGGCGTGGAGCGGTAGTCGCGCTGCAGCTTGACCACGGTGCCATCCGGGTACGTGCGCGAGAAATTAAGCAGGTAGTCCGGGGAGGCGCCGTTGAAAGAATAAATGGTCTGGTTGGCATCGCCCACCACGGTAAGGTCATCGCGCTCGCCCAACCAAGCGTTGAGCACCCGCTGCTGCAGCGGGGTAACGTCCTGGTACTCATCGACGACAAAGGTGCGGTACTGCTCGCGGAAGGTCTCCGCAATCGCCGGCACATTCTCGATGGCACCTGCGATGTGCATGAGGAGGTCATCGAAGTCCAAGTGCATCATGTCCGGCGTGGCCTTGGACTGCTCGTAGCGGCGGAAGGCCTCTGCTACCTTCGCCGGATCGGCCGGTGCACTGCGGTCCGTATTCGCGATCACGAACTCATAATCTTCGGCACTGACCAGCGCGGACTTAGCCCACTCGATCTCCGCCAGGACGTCTCGAATCATGTCCTTGGAATTATCCAGCCCCACCGAGCGCACCGCGCGGGCAACTAGGGGGAATTTATTATCCAGCAGTTGCCACGGAAGATCTCCTGCTACCTGCGGCCAGAAATACTTCAACTGGCGGCGCGCCGCCGCGTGGAAGGTCTGCGCCTGCACGCCGGCCACGCCCATAGTGCGTAGGCGGTCGCGCATTTCTCCGGCCGCTCGCGCCGTGAAGGTCACCGCAAGCACGCGCTGCGGGCTCACAAAACCCTGGTCCACCAAGTTGGCAATGCGATAGGTAATAGTGCGGGTCTTGCCCGTACCCGCGCCGGCCAAGATGCACACGGGTCCGCGCGGTGCCGTGGCCGCGCGCAGCTGATCTTCATCAAGCAGGGACAAATCCGGCTTAGTCACCGTGATACCACTCCATAATCATCGTGTGTGCAATTGAACCCGGACGTGGAAGCTTTAGCTCAGGCAGCTCGGCGCGCTCCACCCACCGGATTTCTTCCAATTCCCCATCAGTATGGCAGGTGGGGTGGACATCAGCCGTGCGCGCACAAAAGCCCAGCATAAGGGAGCCACTCGGTGGCCACGCCTGCGAGCCCCAATAGCGAATATCATCCACCCTGCGCCCGGTTTCTTCTAGGGCCTCGCGCGCAAAAGCGGCCTCTGCGGTCTCGCCCGGCTCAACGTAACCGGCGATCAGGGAGAAAAAGCTAGTGCGGCGGCGATTGCGCGCCAGCAAAATCCGATCGGTGCCGCTGAGGCGAATAAGCCCGATGACGGCAGGATCTAGGCGCGGGAAGACCATCCGGCGCTCGTCCACAGGATCGCGCCCCACGATTCCCGGTGCTGGGTAGTCCAGCTTGTGACCGGTGCGCGGATCAAAGCGCTGCTCGCGCCGGTTGCGGATCAGCGCAATCGCCTGCAAAATCACCGGCTGGTCCGCAAAGAACGTCGCGCTTTCCAGCCGGCCCAGCTCGCTAGCACCGTCTTCCGGATACGCGCACGCCTGCAGGGTACCTAGGTCCACTACTGCGTGCTTGCCGACGTCCCCGGGAACCTTCTCCACCAGCACCGGCTCCCCCGCTGCCGTAACCGGTACCTGGCCGTGAGGGGTTACTGGGAGGAACATTTAATCCTCATCATCATCGTCCATGACCTCGATGGGCTGTTCCATCTCATGCTTGATGTAGAGCAGGCGGTCGCCCGGCTTCAGCGCGGAGGCATCCGCGGTATCCACGCGGTGCAGCTCGTTGTTGCGCAAAACAGCCAACACGATATCTGCCAGGTGGCGTGGGTTGGAGCCCACCTCGAATTCGCGCACGGCGCGCTCGGCTACGGAGAAACCCTCGTTGGGTGAAAGCAGGTCTTCCATCATCTCCACCACCGTCGGGGTGACGGTGGCTAGGCCTAGCAGTCGACCGGCCGTCTCAGCGGAGGTGACCACGGAATCTGCACCGGATTGGAGCAACAGGTGACGGTTTTCAGACTCGCGCACCGACGCCACGATCTTGGCCTTGGGCGCAAGCTCTCGCACGGAGAGGCAGCACAGCACCGCGGTATCGTCCGTGGATGGGGTAACGACGATGGAGCTGGCGTGCTCTACCCCAGCGATCTTTAGCACGTCCTGCTTGGTGCCGGAACCAAAGATGGTGACCAGCCCATGGTGCTCGGCGTGAGCGAGGGACGCACGGTTGGTATCGATGACCACGATCTGGGAGGACGGAACATCATCGGCCAGCAGCGCGGCCACGGCTCCGGCGCCCTTGGTGCCATAACCGATAACGACGGTGTGGTTACGCAATTGCTTTCTCCAGTTCTGGATTTGGAAAGTACGGCGGGCCTTATCCGTCAACACGGACAAGGTCGCGCCAACCAATAAAACAAGGAAGATCAGGCGGGCAGGGGTAATAAGCGTTAAGTTAATGAACCTGGCCTGCGGGGACACGGGCACGATATCGCCGTAACCCACGGTGGTCAGGGACACCGCCGCATAGTAGGCGGAGTCCAATAACGACATGTCCTCGCTATACCCACCGCCGTCCAAATAAACCACGGCGGTCACGAAGACAACGATGGCAAAAGCCCACAGCACACGCTTGCCCAGCTGACGCCACGGGCTGGAATTTTCATCCCTCGGCACCGTAATGACATCAATGAGCGCGTGATCCGGCTGCGAGGACAGCTCGACCTGCGGCAAGAAGCGACTTCTAAAGCGTGACTTCATTGCCTGCGCACGTTTTTTGGCCACTAGCCCAGCCTTCTTTTCTGGTCTCGAATGATTGCTCAAGAGATTGCGCGCTTACGCAACCGCCCACATACCTTAGCCCTTGTGGTGCTCAACTGACGATTCAAGGAGTTTCTTCAGCTCTTCCCCACGCGGCAGGCGGGAAGGCTCGAAGGTATAGCCATCGTGCACATAATAAAATGCGGCACGAATCTTTTCCCCGCCGTGGATGCGGCGCCAGGCCTCTGCGTAGACCGCTAGCTGTATCTTGGCAGCATCCATAGCTTCTCCCTGGGGTGGGCGGCCGGTCTTCCAGTCCACCACCATCCAGGTGCCATCCTCCATGCGGAATACCGCATCCATGCGCCCGCGCACCACGGACTCACCAATAGTGATTTCAAAGGGCGCCTCCACGTGCTCCGGCTGGCGCTCGGCCCACTCGGAGTTCAGGAAGGCCTGCTTGAGCTCTTCCAAATCAAAGTCCTCCGGTTCATCGATTCCCGGAAGTTCTTCCTCACCCAATAGCGCCGGACTGCCGAAGCGGTCCTCCAACCACGCGTGGAAGGCGGTACCGCGCTTGGCATAGGAATTCGGCTTAAACGGCACGGGGCGGCGCTGCCTGCGGGCAAACTGAAGCGGGTCTGCCCGCAGCGCAACCATGTCAGAGGCGGTTAGCTCGCTGGGTAGCTCAACGTCTACCACCGGCTGTTGCAGGGCCTTATACTCCTCAATGAGAGCGCCAGCTTCCTGCTCCCATAACTCAAAGGTTTCACCCCGGCTCAAATCTGGGAGTTCCTCCATTGCTGCAAGGACTAGGTCCGCACCGGCAACTGCCTCTGGGCTAGCCTCAAGCGCTGGGAATTGTGCGCTCTCCCCAAAATCATCCTCGGAAGGCTCGTCGGGGACGGACCACTCCACCACGTACTGCGGGAATTGCTCTTTCAGACGCTCTAGGTATTCATAAGGAACTTTCTTCTTCTTTCCATTGGCGTTATTGGTGCCCGAGCCGGTAACGGTCAGGGTAGATTCGGTACGCGTCAGCGCCACATAAAAAAGGCGCGCCGATTCCTCCGCCTTGATGGCGCTATCTGCTTTCTTAAACTCCTCGCACGCGTTTTGGAAATGCGAGCGCTTTTGGGCATCCTCCGGGACCTCAATATAGTCATCGTCTCCCGGGACCTTATCGATCCTGGACAGGAAGGTCTCTGCTTGTGCGCTATAGCTAGACGAATCCGCATGCACCACGCAGACGTGTTCCCATTCCAAGCCCTTGGCCTTGTGCGCGGTCATAATCTGCACGCGGTCAGTGGCCGCAGGAACCTCGCCAAGGTCTAGGCCATCTTCCTTTTCGAGCGCTAACGCAAAGTAATCCAAGAGCGCATACAAAGAATCACCGTGGAAGCCCGCGACGATATCGGCAAATTTATCCAGATGTGTCGCGCCCCCTGCGCTTCCACGCGCAAGGACTTCGGTGCGGATATTAAACAATGCTTCAATATCGGCGAAGATATCCACCAGCGGTTTGGAAAGAGAATAGGTGCGCAGGTGTCGCAGTTTGGCAGAAACCTCTTCCATACGGGCCAGGCCTTGCGGGGTATAGCGGTCTCTCTCACCTAGATCGGCCAGGGCGTCGGAAAGGCCGACGCGCTGATCCGGCTCCTCAGCGGTGACATCTTCCAGCTGCGCACGCAGGTAGTCTTCCGGGTCCATCCCCGGCTCCCAGCGCAAGCGCTCCTCCCTCGCGCCGGCCAGGTTTCGTTGGCGGGAAGCAAGCGCTTGAATATCACTAATTCCCAGGCCACAGATGGGCCCTGCCAACACCCGCACTGCCGCAGGCAAGTCTTCTGGGCGCACGAGCATGGTGGCAATAGCTACGAGGTCCTGGATTTCTGGCTGCCACAACAGGCCACCGAGACCAATGATTTCATTGGGTACGCCCACTTTGTCTAGCGCCGCAGCGATGGGGGCGGAGTGCCTATTTTTACGCACCAAAACCGCCGCGCTGAAAGTATCTCCCTCGCGCTTTTCCCACTGCTCTTTCAGGTACTCGGCAACGAATTCACGCTCGCGAACCTCGCTGTCGAAGTACGCCAACTGGATGTCGCCTTCGCCCTTATGCGGGGCGGCAGAAAGCTCGTCCACGGGACGTTCAACGCCTTCGAATACGCCCTCCGCCACTGAGTTAGCCAAGTCCAGCGCACCAGAGGGGTTGCGCCAAGAGGTGGTCAACTGGTCCTTCGGAGCGGGTGTGCCCGGCGCAACCGGGAAGTCCTCCACGAAGGCAGTGAGGTTTTCAGAGGTCGCACCACGCCACCCGTAGATGGCCTGCATTGGATCACCCACGGCCGTCACAGAAAGATCCTTTTGCTCCCCTCCGAACAGGCTTCGTAGAAGCACGCGCTGGGCATAGGAGGTGTCTTGGTACTCGTCTAGCATGACGACCTTATAGCGCTGGGATTGTTGCTTGCCCACCACAGGATGGTCGCGCGCTACGCGGGCAGCGACGGCCATCTGCTCGCCAAAGGTGATGACTTGTCGCTCGGATTGTTCCTTTTTCAGGGCCTCCAGCAGCGGCACGTACTGCACGCGGCGCTCCTGTGTGTGAATATAGTCCAGCAACGTCTTTGAGTATTCGGGGCCATTCTTTTGGGATTTATCGAGGTTATCGATGTCCGCCCGAAAATCGCGAGCATGCTCGGCGATGTGACTCGTGTCCTTGAGCCCATTATCGATGTCTTGGCTGAATTTCAGCAGGGTCTCGGTAATCGTGGCTAGGGCGCGATCATCCTCCAGCTGGCCGGTGTAATTGCGCACCACATCGTAGGCCAAGGAATAGCGCTCGGCCTCCGTAATGATGCGTGCGGTGGGCTCTACCGGAACCAAGAGCCCGTATTCACGGACGAGTTCTCCCGCGTAGGAGTCATAGGTGGCTACCTTAGGCGCGATGTTTTCTAGCGCTTCTGCCACCTCGCCGCCTGGCGGGATGAGGCCGGAATCGCGCAATTTAATCATCTGCCGCCGGATGCGCTGCTCCAGCTGTTGCGCGGCCTTACGGGTGAAGGTCAGGCCGAGAACCTGCTCCGGGCGCACATAGCCATTGGCCACCAGATACACCACGCGCGAGGCCATGGTTTCTGTCTTTCCGGCACCAGCGCCGGCAACCACGAGTTTGGGGCTAAAAGGGCCTTCGATGACATGGGCTTGTTCCTCGGTAGGCGGAAAGTCCTTGCCCAAGGCTCCAGCGATCTGCTGTGGGGAAAAATTGCTCTTAGGCATCGGTAGTCATCCTTCCTTCTTCCTGCACGGGGCAGATGGAGCGAATTGGGCACTTATCGCAGTCTTTATTGGTGCGCGCAGTGATGCGCGGGCCGCGCATCTCCTCCACCAGCGGGGGCAGAAGTGCGGCGAACTCTTCCAGGGCCTCCGGCGATTTATCGCTTTGCCAAATCTCACCAATCTTTTTGGTGGTCGCACCCGGATACACCAGCACACCGCCCTGGCGCGGCATACCTTCGCCGTCGTGAACCTGGTGGCCGTCAAATGCGCCATGGGCAAGCGCGAGCTGATAGGTCATCAGCTGCACATGGTCCTCGCCCTCTTTCTTAGCCGGCGTGTTTCGACCCGTCTTGAGGTCCACCACCAAGTAATTTCCCTCTCCATCGCGAAGCAGACGGTCCATATAGCCGCCGATGCGCACCTCCTCGCTGACGCGTACACCTACGGGGATTTCCACACCGGCAAGCTCTTGATTGACCTCGGATTGGCGCGCCCATTCCCGGGCGCGGTCCAACAGGGTGGAAAACTCATCGAGCTTGAAACGCAATTGCCACTGCGGTACGTCCTGAATGCGCTCGAAAGCCTCCATCACCAATAGCTTGGCCTTTTCCGCATCCATTCCGCGGCCAATGGCTTCAAAGAAGGCGTGCGCCAAAGTACCGCGGAGCAGGTGCTCCTCGGTACTTGGGTCCTCGGCCACATTTCCTAGCACGGCCTTGAGCGGGCAGTTGAGTAATGCTTCCACCCGGGAGGGTGACAAACTGCCGCTGGTATGCAGCGGCATTTCAGCTGCAACGGAGCGTGCAGACCACCACTGCTCCGGGTGGGCGCCAGGGATACCGGCTGCCGCTAGCCGAGCGAGCTGGCGCGCTGCTTGTTTGCGCTCAACCTCACCGGATTCCGGATTGGTAACTACGCGGCGCAATTGTGCGACAAAGGCCGGCACGGACAGCACCGCCACATCGAGGGGATCCACCTCGAGCCCGTCGCGCAATGACACGGGTGCGGGTTCGGGCACATCGAGGCCCAGTTCGCGCGGGAGTTGGGTGCGGCGCAGCGCCCGCTTTGCTTGCCGACGCGCAGCCTGGCCAGGCACGTCCACACCACGGCCAGCGAATTCGCTAATGAAACGCGAAGGTTCAGAGACCGTATCACCTTCCGGGTTTTCCACAGCAGCAATGAGCAGGCGCTGTCGGTGGCGCGTGGTAGCGACATGGAAGAGTCGACGCTCCTCTGCCAAACGGGAGGCAACGTGGCTGACGGGGGTATCGGGATCAATATCGTGGTCGAGGAGATCGATGAGATCTTCTTGACCAAAGATGGAGCCGGTCTCCCCTAGCGAAGGCCAGCTTCCTTCCTGTGCGCCGGCCACAATGACGGTATCCCATTCGCGGCCCACGGCGCCGTGTGCAGTCAGGATCTCTACTGCCTGCGGAATAGCGGTGCGGCGGTCACGCACACCGGTGGGAAGTTCCTGTTCGGTGATATGCGTCAGGAAGGCGCGCAGCGAGGAATCAGGGCGGCGCTCGACGTAGTCGCCTGCGGCGTCAAAAAGCGCCATCATTGCATCCAAGTCGCGGTCGGCCTGCGAGCCGGTCGCACCACCGCGCAGCGCCGAAGCCTGCAGGCGGTTATCGAGCTCGGTTGCGCTCCACACAGCCCAGAGGACCTCCTCCACCGAGGCCCCGGAGGCGAGTGCGTCCCGGCCGGCGCTTAGAACCGCGCGTACACGCTCCAGAATGGAGTATTCGCGCTCAGTAAGTTGCCCATTAAAATCTGGAAGCTCGCCATAGAGAAGACCACGTAGACTATCGATGCCCCGGGTGGTGGAATCCCAGCGGCGCAGACCACGGATAAGGCGGCGCAGGGTGACGGGATCGGCGCCACCCACGGGGCCGGTGAGTAATTCTTCCAACTCCGAGTTTGCTAGGTCTTCCTCCAAGGCACGCAGGGCGAGCAGCACGGCGGAAACCAAACGCTGTTCGGCTAAGACGACGTCGGTAGGGCTAATGTGCACGGGCACGCCGGCGGCCAAAAGAGTGCGGCGCATCTGCCCAATATCACCGGTTGAACGAACGATGACGGCGATATCGCGCCAGGGGACGCCGTCTTCTAAGTGACGGCGCCGCACGGTATTGGCTACGACGTCACGCAACCTGCCGTCCGAATCCACAATGGAGATGCACGCCGGTGAGGGTGTGCGGTGAGGCTCGGTGAGCTCGATGTCGTGTTCAGCTGGGAAGTCCCGCAGGAAACGCGAGCTAGCACCACGGAAGGCAAAGACGGATTGATCGGCATCACCGCCTACCACCACGAGATCCGCCTGCGGGGCCATTTCGCGAATGAGCTTGCCCGCAGTGGGGTCAAGCAATTGCGCATCATCGACAATGATGGTGTGGAAGGGGTGCTCGCGCAGTAGCTGGGGGCGCTGAAGAACCGCGGTAACCAATTCCGCAGCGGAATAGGAATGGGCGCGGGAAAGGAGCTGCACGCGTTCGTACTCGCGCAGGAATTCACCCGCCGCGGACCACATGGGGCGGCCGTGCTCGGCACCGAGGCGCTCTAGGTCGCCCGGGCCCAAGCCGCGTTCAATGGAGCGCAGAAGGAAATCGCGCAGCTGCCGGGCGAAGCCCACATATTCCAGCGCGGGCCGCATCTCCGCGGGCCACGAGCCATGCCCGTCTTCTGCTTGGCCAGTGAGCAGCTCGCGGATGACGGCGTCCTGCTCCGCACCGGTAATAAGTCGGAGCTCCTCCTCGGCTGCTGTGCGCAGCAACGCGAATGCTAGGGAGTGTACGGAACGCACCATGGAGGTCTGTGCGGCGTAATCCTCGAGCCGCTCAGAGAGCTCGCGGCGCAGCCGGGCGCCGGATTCCTTCGAGGGAGCGATAACCAGGATGCCGGAGGGATCCGCGCCGGTCTGCCGGGCTTTATCCAAGGCATGAATGACGGTATCGATAAGGAAGCTGGACACACCGGTGCCGGCGGCACCGGTTACCTTCCAGGTACCGGATTCGGGCAGGTCAACAGGCCAACTGCGGGTCGTGGCGGACTGGGTACGGGGAACGAGGCGCACCTGCGGGGACGGTGGAAGGACCACTCCCGCACGCGCGGTGGAATGGGGGTCGTAACTCACCGCTCCAGTATGGCAGATGCCCGCGACACCAGATGCTGCTCCACCCGCTCAATGTGCGAACGCGTGTTTGAACGCGACGCGGAGTGCAGGTCATTGATATGACGGCGATACGACACAGCGCGCAACAGCAATTCCGGCATACCGGGTACATGACTAAAGCGCTGACAGATCCCATCATCGACTGCTTGGCCAATGAGCCCATCCACAATAACCAAAGCGGCCGTCCAGCCGGCCGGGCGCGGGGATTCGCTCGGCACAATGTCCACAATGCCCGGCGGGTTGGAGCCGTGGTAAACCGTAGTGGTGAGAAGAGCGGTGTGGGCGGGGATAAGGGGGACGTCGGCAAGCAGGGCTGGGCGATAAGCCTCGCCCGTTTCCTCCCAGGCGGCGCGCTCTGCGCGAGCGAAGGCATCGCTACGCTGCCCGTTGGGAAGGGGTACCTCAGCTATAGCCGCGTCGAGGCGCAACGCCATCTGTGCGGTTTCATCAATTCGCCCGCGTACTTGGCCCGGAATAAACTGGGTAGCCTTCCACCCTGCGGCCGTGTGCCGACCATCGCTAGACAGCACCGGCCGGGAAACGCGGGCCCCCTGCACGCTGAGGCGCTCGCGCACCTTAGCGGACCAGGCGGCAAACGGACCGGCCTGGGAATAAACCACGTCGCCCACCTTGATGCCGTTATCCCACACCGGGCCCAATTGATCGCCCTGCACGCGGCGAGTACCAGTGGCACCGGTTTCCGCGTGGAAGGCGCTTAAAACATGCTCTGGGGGAAGCGGCATCCTTAACTCCTATTCGGGTTGGTGGGGATCCTTATTATCCGGATTCGGATAAGGCCACGGGTTTGGTGAGCAGGTCACATCCTCATCAGGATAGACCTCGCTGGGCTTGCGGTCGTGCAATTCTTTGTTGTTAAGGTCCAAGGTCTGCTGCATCATGATCGGCGCTAGCTTGCCCTGGCCGCCACACGGCTGGTGGGCCGCATAGCCAATGGCATGACCCAACTCATGGTTGATGACGTACTGGCGATAATTGCCCAAATCGCCTTCAAAAGGCGTGGCGCCGCGCACCCAGCGGGCCTCGTTGATAATGGTGGTGGACTCGCCCGTAATGGTGGTGTGGCAGGAGGTTTCCGTTTCAATCTTCTCGCCACAGCGCTCTGCGGCGGTGCCGAGCGAAGTCAGCTGGATGCGGGTATCCGGTTCCGCATCAGCGGCCACGTGCTCGAACTCAAAGTCCTTATGCGCGGTCCAGCCGCGCGGGTCAGACAAGGTGGCCTCCACCATGGCGGCAAAAGACTCATCGCCTCCATACGGTGCGGTATTAAGGCCATCTTCTACCTCGATGGAATAGCGCACCTTTTGCTCGCCGCCCTTACCGGTAACGGCGCCAGGCTCGCCTACCTCGTGGAAGGTGCCCTTGCCCTGCTTGGTATAGGAGCCACCGGGTGGCATCTCGCTGATTTCCCGCTTGACCGCTGCAGCATCGGCAGGATCAGGGCCCATCTTCTCCGTACTCGTTGGGGCAGCTTCGCTAGTGCCTTCCGCCTTTTCTTCAGAGGAAGAGGCGGTGGCGATATCGACGATGAACCAAATGGTCAGCGCGATCATGAGGGGGATAGCCACCACGCGCCACCAGCCATATTGACGCGCAAACCGGACCACCGCATTGGGGTGGTCCGGCGCATGGCCCTGGCTCCGGTGAGCGTGGTGAGTCTCCCTTTTTTCCATGGGGCCTTAGGTTACCCGTTTGCATTTAAAAAAGCTGAATCAGCAGCCCTATGCGCTCGCCTTAGGCGCCGGCGAATCCCACGGCGTGCTTCTTTGCAATGCCGACCTCGACGTAGACCACGCGGTCAGTGCGCACGAGGTACTTGCGGCCCTTGTCATCTTCCAATTCCAGGGTGGAGTTATCTGCCAGGGCACTGTTGATCTTCTGCGTCAGCTCGGCTTGGTCACCTGCAGCGCTAATGACCAGCTCGCGAGCGGTATCCGCGAAGCCAAACTTGATATCCATGAAGATTCCTCCTCTAACTAGAGTTTTATTGTCAATGGCCCCACTATAACCATCCCGGCTACTATCAAGGTGTGTCTGACATAAAATCCCAGCCACCGAGCTTCGCGGAACTCGGCGTTGCGGCCGAAATCTGCGATGGTCTCGCCACTCGTGGCATCACGCGTACTTTTGCAATCCAGGAATTAACCCTGCCCATCGCGCTATCTGGCCAGGACTTGATTGGCCAAGCGCGCACTGGCATGGGCAAGACCTATGGCTTTGGCGTGCCGCTTTTGGACCGCGTCTTTGATGACGCCGATATCGACGAGCTCGATGGGACCCCGCGCGCCCTCGTGGTGGTCCCCACCCGCGAGCTTGCCCAGCAGGTCACCGAGGACTTGCAGGTGGCTGCCGCCCACCTGCCCGTGCGCTTAGCCTCCATTTACGGCGGCCGTCCCTACGAGGAACAGATCAAAAAGCTCAACAAGGGCGTAGATGTCATCATTGGCACGCCTGGCCGATTGATCGATCTCCACGAACGCGGCGAACTGCAGCTAGATCGCGTTGCTATCTTGGTGCTCGATGAGGCCGACGAGATGCTGGATCTGGGCTTTTTGCCATCGGTGGAGGCGATCCTCAAGGCACTCGATGGCAATGCCCACCAAACCATGCTCTTTTCCGCCACGATGCCGGGCGCAATTTTGACGCTCGCCCGCCGGTTTATGGAAAAACCCATCCATATCCGCGCCGAATCCGGCGAGCAGGATTTCACCCATTCCTCCACTCGCAAGGTCACCTTCCAGGCCCACCGCATGGATAAGGTTGCCGTCGTCGCTCACGCCCTGCAGGCCTCCGGCCGCGGGCGCACCATCATCTTCGCTCGCACCAAGCGCGCGGCCGCCCAGTTGGCCGATGATCTTGCCCGGCGCGGCTTCCACGTGGGCGCGGTCCACGGCGATCTGGGGCAAAAGTCGCGCGAGAAGTCGCTCCAAGCCTTCCGCACCGGCCAGGTGGATATCTTGGTCGCCACCGATATTGCCGCCCGCGGCATCGACGTTGATGATGTCACCCACGTCATCAACTATCAGGTTCCAGATGATCCGATGACCTTTGTCCATCGCATTGGCCGCACGGGGCGCGCCGGCCATACGGGCACCGCTATCACCATGGTGGGCTATGATGAGCTGGGCAAATGGCAGGTGATTAATGATGAGCTGGATTTGGGTGAGCCGAATCCGCCGCAGTGGTTCTCCACGTCCCCGGAGCTGGCCCAGGCTCTAGACATCCCCGCGGATGTAGAGGAAACTGTCGGCCCTGAGACCAAGGTCGTGGGCCAGGTGCCTGTCCGCGAGAAATCCCCCACCCGTACCACCGCGCGCCGCGGCAGCTCCCGGCGCAGGCGAGGAGGCCGCCGATGACTAAAGCTCCCATTTTGCGCTCGACCCCCGCCGATTGGAAGGCTACCGGCATTATTGCCGTGGTCTGCGCCATCGCGGTCGGCGGGGCGGCTATTACCGCCAATATTAATCAAGCGCATCTCAGCCAAGCGGACGTTCCTGGGGATAAGGATGCACCCGCGCTTGCCGACGTCCCCGAGGCCCTCCACGAGTCCTTCAGCCTCCCCAACGAACCAGTACCCGGCCAATACCGGGCGGTTTCGGCACACGGCCTGACCATCACGCACGACGATCACACGCTCACCGCCACCAACCCGGACGGCTCCGAGGCTTGGACTTATGAGCGCACGGACGCGGATCTGTGCTCGCTGTCTACTGCGTGGGGCAAAATCGTGGCGTCCTATAAAACCGGCGTGGGCTGCGGGGATACCGTGGCGATTAAGGCCGCAACTGGCGAGTATGACAGCACCCGCAGCGCCGTCAACTCGGAAGCGGTAGTACCCGTTTCCTCTAATGACCGGGTAGGAACGGTCTCTACCGACCGCATTGATCTGTGGCGCTCCGATTTGGTGCGCACGGTGGAATACGGTGACGTGGAGGCAAAACAGGAGCCGGACAAGCAACCGCATGAGGACTGCACCATTAGCTCCGCCCTCACCCGTACCGAGAATTTGGCACTGACCGAGTCCTGCCCCGATAAGCCGGGTACCACCTGGCTGCGCTTCCAAGACACCACCCCTGATGATTCCCGTGAGCCCGATATCGCTGCCGATGTGGACATAGCCACCGACGGCGCCCGCCTTATCGCCGTGGGGCAAAAGGCCGCCGCTATCTACCGCCCAGGCCCGCACCCCACAATCGAGTCCTATGACAATAAGGGAGAAAAGCTGGACTCTACTTCGGCACAACGCTCTCCAGACATAGACGCGGGCGCCTCCCCGTTCACCCCGGCAACCGCGGACCTGCCGCACCATATGACGTGGTTTGATGGCTCCCGCCTCTACCTTTTTAAACCAAGCGACCTCGCAGTGGATCACGTGGTGGACGATGCCATCGGCACCCCCATCGCCGTCGCCGAGCACATGTTGGTACCTACCGAAGCAGGCATTGCTGTCATGGATTGGTCCACCGGCAAAACCTTGCGAACCATCCCGGTTGATCGCGGCAGCTACCACGGCCCCGTCTACCTCACCTTGGCGGGCGACACCATCGTGGAAACCCGCGGCGATCAGGTCGTGGGCCTAAGCGCCGATTAATATCCCTGCAACACATAAAGGGCCGCGCCTTCCGGTTTTCCCGAGGCGCGGCCCTTGTGCGCGTGGCAGCGAATTTAGAAGTTTGCTGCCGCCCACTCCGTGGAAGCGCGGACGAACATCAGCAGGAAGATGACTACTGCGGCGCTTACCAAAGTGACCGCACCAAGTAACGGCGATCCACCGCTAAACATCTGGAAGGAGCTCGCTGCCAAGATGAGCTCGACCAAGATAATGGCTCCCCTACCCCAGCGCTTTCCTTTGACCATGGCCCAAGCGCCGACGATGACAAAACCAAAGACAATAAAGATAAATAGTGCGGTGCCTAGCCCCACAAAGCTTCCGGAGCCCGAGTCCGACACCATGGAACCATTTTCTGCGCCGGTCACCTCGCGCACAATCAGGAAGATACCGAAGCAGATGACGGCGATGGACTGAACCACGGCGAGCGCTGCGGCCACAAGGACCGGCTGTGGCGCGCCCTGCTGGGTCTTCGCCTCACGCGCCGGCTGCGCCGAGGCCACACTTTGCTTTTTGTTTACCTGCTTTTTCTTCTGCTTAGACACAAAGCCACAGTCTACTCACCGGTCAACGCCATTTCCTTGTGCGCCACTCAGGTTTCGCGGGGGCAGGAGTTAGCCGGGCAGATTTGACGCTTCTTCAGTCACCACACTCAAGGATTTTTGGACAATACGCCAGTTCAGCGAGTTTCTCACAGGGTTCTTTCAACTCAATCGTGGACTCAAATGACCCCCACACTAGTTTCATTCACGTGAGGTTGACCACAATTTTGCCTCTACCCCTAGCGGAGTCTGAGTAAACATGTCATGATTCTGGGGTAGCAAAAAGAAAGAGGATGTAAACCTCTTCTTAACTTGAAGGAAACTTCAAGTAACCACAATGTGAACCATTGGCGGCGGCGACGCTGGCCCGACCTCGAGACCGGGCCCCACTGCACGCAGACCAGTTCACACAACCACCCACCCTGGCATTGGTTGCTTTTCATTTTCATGAAAAGCGCTTGTGCTTACTGCTGTCGAATTTTTGTTAGGAGATATCAATCATGGATTGGCGCCACGAAGCTGTTTGCCGCGACGAAGACCCCGAGCTGTTCTTCCCAGTAGGCAATTCTGGTCCTGCACTTACCCAAATCGCTAAGGCCAAGCTGGTCTGCAACCGCTGCCCTGTTGCCTCTTCCTGCCTGAAGTGGGCGCTGGAATCCGGCCTGGACGCCGGTGTCTGGGGCGGCCTGTCTGAAGAGGAGCGTCGCGCCCTCAAGCGTCGCCGCAACCGCGGCCGTGGCCGCGCTCGCGTTTCCGCTTAATAAACGGCCCCCAATTTTCGTTTCGGCGCCCTTAGCCGCTACAGTTGAATAAAGTTCAGATACCCTCAACGAAGGAGTGCGCAATGAGCAAGCGTGGTCGCAAGCGCAAGGATCGCCGCAAGAAGTCCGCTAATCACGGCAAGCGTCCTGGCGCATAACGCACAGCATTACTCAAAGCCCGGTTCCCTCGGTCACTTCGACCGTAGAACCGGGCTTTTGCTATGTCAGACGCAAATCGATGTCGTCTCCTAACTCCCCGCTTGACCTCTCCGTGCCTTAAGTCCAATGTGATCGGGCCGAATTGAACACATTGGGGTCTCAATTCAGCCCTTCCGCCCTCAATTCGGCCCGATCAGTATGGACTCAAACAAAAAGTTGAAAGATCATGAGACCAGACCCCACCACAGCGGGTGAGCAACAGTGCCTACCACGCCGTGTCGATGCGGGTGATCTCTATCGAAATGCGGCGGCGCAGCGCCTGCGGCGCCTTAGCCTGGCCGTTACAACAGTTGCGCACTAGGGAGCGGATAATCTCCTCGCTCTCGAGGCGCTGCTGACAGAAATCGCACTGGGCAATGTGCTCGCGGATAGCGAGTGCGCGGGCATAGGTGGTCGATTCATCGAGAAGCTCGCACAGGAGGGCCTGTACCTCTGGGGAGCTACACGCACCACAGTTGTGTTCCGTTGCGCGGTCCATTACTTCTCCTCCATGTCTGGGTGTTCTAATCCAATGCCTTGTTCTCGTGCCACGTCTTTCAACGCTTTCCGGAGCAATTTTCTTCCCCGGTGCAACCGGGACATCACCGTGCCCAGTGGAGTATCCATAATTTCCGCAATTTCTTTATACGCCAGGCCCTCTACATCCGCGTAGTACACTACCATCCGGTAGTCATCGGGCAGGTCATTCATGGCCTCTGAAATGGTGGCATTTGGCATATCCTTAAGCGCAGCTACCTCGGCGGATTCCAGGCCAGTGGAATCGTGCCCAGCAGTGGTATAGAGCTGAAAATCGCTCAGATCATCGGCCGAAGACTCCGTGGGTCGGCGCTTCGCCTTGCGGTAGGAGTTGATGTAGTTATTGGTCATGATGCGATACAGCCAAGCCTTAAGGTTTGTACCTTGCTTGAAGGAATGAAAGGACTTATAGGCCTTGAGGTAGGTCTCCTGCACGAGGTCCTCAGCATCTTGCGGGTTGCGCGTCATGCGCAGGGCACCGCCGTAGAGCTGGTCTAGCAGGGGCAGCGCTTCCGCTTCGAAGCGGCGCTGCAGCTCCTTTTCGCTGATTGTTTCTTTAGCCACAATTTCTATCCTAACGCGTAGCGCTAGAATCCCAGCCATGTCCAAAAAGTCCCCGCATGCAGCCACCCCAGCGCTCAAAGTCGTGGAAGACGCCGGCGTAGACCACCATGTGTACACCTTTGAGGCGGGCAAGGATCACTTCGGCGATCACGCCGCAGCGGCCCTCGAGGTAGAGCCGGAACGCGTGCTCAAAACCTTGGTCATCGATTTAACGGCAGGCAAGGGGCCCAAGCGGAAGTTGGCGGTGTGCGTAATCCCTACCACCCACCACCTGAGCCTTAAGAAGGCCGCGGCCGCCCACGGCGTTTCTAAGGCCGCCATGGCGGATCCGCATGACGCGTCCAAGTCATCCGGATATATTCCCGGCGGCATTTCCCCACTGGGACAGAAGAACCCGCTGCCCACGGTCATTGAGGAAACCGCCGTGCTTTTCGATACCGTCTTTATTTCCGGCGGGCGCCGCGGGCTAGATATCGAGCTCAATGCGGAGGATCTCGCAGAGCTGTGCTCTGCTAGCTTTGCCGATCTACTCGCCGAGTAGCTCCGGATAATCGTTGGATACGCTGCCCACAGCCTTGTCGGCGGGGTGGGTGTGGAAGCCACGCAGGGGCGTCGGCAAGAGCAGCTCAGCGGCTTCTTCGGGGCTACCCTCCAGCCAGGTACGCATTTCTTCGGCCGCCAAGAAGCGGGGCAGGCGGTGGTGCAGCCACTCCATTTCTTCCGTAGCTGCAGTGGTGACAATCGTTGCAGACAGGCGGTCTAGGCCGGTGTCCCACAGGCCTGCCGCCCACAACAGGCCCTCTTCCGCGCGGACGAAATAGGGCTGCTTGCCGCCTTCTTCCTGGTGCCATTCGTAGTAGCCGTTCATGGGGATAAGGCAGCGCTGCTCTTTAAAGGCATGCCGAAAGGAGGGCTTGGAGGCCACGGTCTCCGCCCGGGCGTTAAACAGCGGCGGGCCGTCCAGGTCCTTCTTCCAGTGCGGCAGCAGTGCCCACCGCGCAGGGTCGACTTGGGCGAGGATTTCGCGCACGCGCACCATCGCCACCGGCTGGGTGGGTGCAATATTGTAGCGCGGGCCTGGGGTGCCGTGTGGGGCATGTACCTCTGTGACTCCGGGCAGCGCTCCCACCTCATCAAGAAGGGACTCGGTAAAAAGAACGAATCTTCCGCACATGCCCTCTATTATGGACGATATGTCTCAACCATGGTCCGCCCCGCAAGCGGCAGGCCCCATTACGTGGGCCCAGCACGTGCCGGGCTCGAAGTCTATTACCAACCGCGCTTTCATTCTGGCGGCGTTGGCCGATGGCCCTTCTACCTTGCGCGCGCCGCTCGTCTCGCGCGATTCGCAACTGATGGAAAAGGCCCTGGAATCTATGGGCGTGCACTTCGAGCACGACGGCGAGGATATCCACGTCACCCCAGGCCCGCTTAAGGGTGCCACGGTGGACTGCGGCCTGGCCGGCACGGTCATGCGCTTTATCCCGCCGGTTGCGGCCCTGGCGGACGGCACCGTGCTTGTCGACGGCGACGAGCAGGCCTACGCCCGCCCCATGTCCACCACCCTGGATGCACTGCGCCAGCTCGGCGTCGAGGTAGACGGCGAAAGTCTGCCGTTTACCGTGCGTTCGCACGGAGCACCGGAAGGCGGCGAGGTCACTATCGACGCCTCTGGCTCCTCGCAGTTCGTCTCCGGACTACTGCTAGCCGGTGCACGCTTTAAAAAAGGCATTACCGTCACCCACAAAGGCGCTCCCCTGCCCTCCATGCCGCACGTAGAAATGACCGTGGGCATGCTGCGACAAGCGGGCGTGCGCGTAGACTCCGGCGAGAATACGTGGACCGTGCACCCCGGTCCCATCGCAGGCCGAGAATGGACCATCGAGCCGGATCTATCCAATGCCACGCCCTTCCTTGCCGCCGCTGCCGTGACCGGCGGCCGAGTGACCATTAAGCGCTGGCCTGCCAATACCACCCAGCCGGGCGACGCTATTCGGCATATTTTGGTGGATATGGGTGTCATGGTCACCCAAGAGCCGGGCTTTGTCACTGCCAAGGGCGCCAAAGACGGCGCGCTGCAGGGCATCGAGCGCAACATGGGTGATATCGGTGAGCTCACCCCCACCGTCGCGGCGCTGTGTGCCCTGGCAGAAACCCCCTCTACCCTTACCGGCATTGCCCACCTGCGCGGTCACGAGACCGACCGCCTCAAGGCGCTGGCGGATAATATCAACGCCCTCGGAGGCAAGGTCACCGAGCTTGCCGACGGCCTGCACATCGACCCCGCCCCTCTCCACGGCGGAGAGTGGCCGTGCTACGCGGATCACCGCATGGCCACCGCGGGCGCGATTATCGGCCTGCGGGTACCGGGCGTAGAGGTAGAAGACATTGCCACCACCGCGAAGACCCTGCCTGGCTTCGACCGCATGTGGGAGACGATGGTGGACCCCGAGCAACAGGAGAGCAATGGCTAGGCGTTTCGGTTCTTTCGATGAATCCGATGTGCGCGTGCGCCCCGGCAAGGGCTCACGGCCGCGCACTAAAGACCGCCCCAAGCACAAAAATGCCAAGTTCGGCATGGTCATCACCAAAGACCGTGGGCGCTGGGGCGTAGCACTAGACGACGGCCCGCGAGTAACCGCCATGCGCGCCCGTGAGCTAGGCCGCACCGCCATCGAGGTGGGCGACCGCGTGGGCGTGGTGGGCGATACCTCCGGCAAGAAGGACACCCTAGCGCGCATAGTGAAACTCGAAGAGCGCACCTCTGTCCTCCGGCGCACGGCCGATGACACCGACCCTTATGAGCGCATCGTGGTGGCGAATGCGGACCAGATGCTCATCGTCACCGCCGTGGCCGATCCGCCGCCGCGCTCTGGGTTTGTCGAGCGCGCGCTCATCGCTGCGTTTGTGGGCAATATCCACCCCATCCTGTGCCTGACCAAAACCGATCTCACGGATCCTGCCCCCTTTGCGGCCGAGTTCGCCGATCTTAATGTCACGGTGGTGGAAGCCGGCGTCGAAGACGGACTTGAGGCGGTGCGCCACCACATCGACGGCCACGTTACCGCGCTCATCGGACATTCCGGCGTGGGTAAATCCACCCTGGTCAACCGATTGGTACCGGATGCGGATAGGGAGACAGGGGAAGTATCGGGCGTCGGCAAAGGCAGGCACACCTCCACCCAATCGGTGGCGCTCCCCCTCCCCGCCGAGGATGCATTCACCGGCGGCTGGATTATCGATACCCCAGGCATTCGTTCCTTTGGCCTCGCACACGTGGATGCCGATGACGTGCTTGGCGTCTTTGAAGACCTTGCCGCAGCCATCGAGGACTGCCCCCGCGGTTGTACGCATATGGGCCCGCCTGCGGATCCAGAATGCGGCCTCGATGACCCTGCACTTATCCCCCCTGATACCGCCAGTGCGCGGCGGCGCGACGCTGTGCGCGGCCTACTCGAGGCCCTGCGCACCAACGTGGAGTGGGAAAATTAGAGGTGGAAGCCGGTATCGGCAATAAAGCCGAGCAGGAAATCAATGATGCCAAAGACCACATCGAGGATCTGGCCCCAGGTGCCCTGGGACGAGGTCTCTAGCAGTGCTAGCCACGGAGTGGTGGGCACGGCGTCGGCAGCGGCATCTGCGGCTGGGATGGTATCGGCTGCCAGGGCGGCCGGCGCGGCACTGAGGGCTGCGCCGGCGGTAACGGTGGCCGCAGCGATGTTCTTGAAACGCTGAGTCATATTGTCTCCTTGAGTATTTAGAGCAGTTCTACGAGGAACGGCAGCTCGGTGGGGTGATAAAAGGCCATGAACTTATCCAGTGCATCGCCTACAGCCAGCTCCGCATCCTCATCGCCAAGGTCTGCGGTATCGATAGCCTCGATGGCCTTCGCTGTGGTTTCCTCGGACTCTGCAATATCCACATGGATGGCCGCTAGGTCATCCTTGCTGAACTGCGCGGGCTTGAGCTCTACCACCGGCTCGCCCATATCCGGGCGCGGGGTGAGGACAGAATCATCCAGGTCTACGGAGATGACCACGCGGCGGTGCGGGAACTTCTCTTCATCACCAATGGCCAAAAGGCGCATAGAAGCCATAGAGGCCTCGAGGAATGCTGAGTAGGCGATTTCTTCTTCATCGCCCTCGGTATAGAACTCCTGCAGCGCAGGGGTCACCATAAAGCCCCAGCCGGAGCGTGCGGACAGGGAGCCGGTTTCTTCCAGCTCCGCCAGCATGGCGTAGGTCGCGGGGATATAAACGCGGGCTTTAGCCACTAAAATTCACCTTCAATATCGAAGACTGCCTGGATTTCTACAGAGACGCGATCAAAGCTGGTGTACAAAAAGCCCACCATGCCGGATTCCACAGCGGCGCGCACGTTGAGGATGGAATCATCGATCATGACGCAGTCATTGAGCGGCAGCTCTAGGGCATCAGCGGCCGCTTGGAAGGCAGCGACCTCAGGCTTTTCCGCCCCCACCTCGCCGGAAAGAACGACTGCGTCGACGTTGCCGCGGTACTCCCACTCGCGGATGTGCTCCGCGCCTGGTCCGCCTGGGTCATTGGACAGGATGGCGGTTGCTGCGCCATTTGCCTTGGCAGCGGCCAGCAGCGCCTTCCAGCGGCGGTTGTCTTCTTCGGTGCCATCAAGGACGCCGACATAGTCAACAATTAGACCACGCATGTACTTAAATCCTTTGGTTACGATTCTCTTTAACTCCCCGAGAGTATAGCGAACCGCGCGCGCATTCGCGCCCACCCCTTTCAGGAAACCCTCAGAAATGGCGGGGTTGGGGCGGGCATGAGACAATTATCACGCGTCCGCCTCCTGCCCTTATGCAGGAGCATTACTTCCCCACCATGTACGAGCCCATCCCTGGCTACTCACACCTCAAACTCTTCATTGCGCCCCACCGCGTGCGCTATGGCCGCTTGCCGACGTCCGCGGAAGTCGCCGCCCAACACCGCATCCAAGGCTGGGTAGTCTTCGCGCTCGAGGTAGCCGCCGGCTATCGTCCGCTAGCCCATCTCAATTCCGCGCGCTATTCGGATGCCATCCGCTTGCACATTGGCTCGTGGGTGCGCCGGCGCACAAGCCCCTACGCCACGGACAAACTGCAATTGACCAGCCTGCACGCGCGGCCCAATGGCGAGTACTTTGGCTCCGCCTACATAGGCCAACAGCAGCATGCATTTACTGGCTCGGCGAGCCCCACCGGTTTAACGTCATTCCGCTTGCTTTAGCCCTGCGGGCAGGGCTTGGCGCCTAGGAAAAGAACTGGCCTAGGTGAGAAAGAATCTCGGACCAGTTGAGTGCGGACCATCCGAATCCGGCGGCGCTGGCCAGCGCCGCTAAACCGGTGGCCAGAAGGCCGCCTTCAAAGGCGGATAGACCGGAAGACTCGTTCGCCGTCGCATCCGTGCGCATGGTTCCCACAGCATGGTGCGACGCGGCGGCCTGCTCCAGGGGCGCATTGACTTGCTTGGTGATGGTGACAATATCGCGCAGTGCCGCCGCATAGGCCGGAAACTCATCTGGGAAGGCGGAGCCAGTATCCCCGGTGGTCGGCAGCTGGGTACGCGGAGAGGTCGCCGCGTTGCCGGCGGGGGCCTGCGGCACATCCTTGGTGAATTCACCCAGCTCGGCGCGAATTGCCGCATGGGCATAGTTGGCGCCCAGCATGTCGAGGTAATCCAGTACGGCCGCTTCGGTGTACTGCTTGCCGTCTAGGGATTGCGTCCGCTCCTCTGGCTCCCACGGGAAGTCCAGCGGCGTGGAATAAATATTGCCATCGGTGCGCGCCGTATTGAGCCGGGCTTTGCCAAAGTAGTACCCGAAGGCGGCGTCCGCCTTATCCTGAGACAAAATTCCATCGGCCACCAATGCTTCCTTGCGCTGGGTAGCAATGGCCAGGATGGCCGCGGCCGCGTTATTCTGCTCAATTTTTTCGCCCGAATCCAAAATGATGCGCAACGAGGTGGCAGACTCACGCTGCATCTCATAGGCCACGGCCGGCGTGGCACCACCGAGCAAGGTGGCAGACAGGAGCGTCGTAATACCGAGACGCAAAGAGCGGCGGCGCATCGTCAGTGGAGCTCCTCACAGGAAATAAGCAGAATGGACAGATTTCTTATATTCTACTCATTTTTCCCTGAAAAGAAACCTGCCCCGCTCCCACTATCTGAACTGGCCCCTGAAAGTTGGACTGGTTTAATTCTAGGCGGTTAGGGCTTCAAGGGTCTGATTTCGATATTGCATCGGGGTCAGACCCTTGAGTCGTTGTTGGATGCGTTCGGTGTTGTACCACTG
>NZ_JASPHV020000018.1:0-50127 GCF_030229435.2 Corynebacterium sp. MSK122
GTAGATGTGTATAAGAGACAGGCCCTAGGGCGCCACGCGTACAGTGGGGCGGCATGAGCAACGAGAATCTTTCCGCCCCCGTGGCCGCCGTCCACCCCGTGACCCGTTCCTTCCACGGACGCGAGTTCGTGGACAACTACGAGTGGATGCGCGATAAGGAATCCCAGGAAACCCTGGATTACCTCAACGCAGAAAATGATTACACCAAGGCGAAGACCGCGCACTTGGATGAGATGACGGAGAACATCTTCCAGGAGATTAAGTCCCGCATCAAGCAAACCGATATGTCCGTGCCTTCTCGCCGCGGCGATTACTGGTACTACGGCCGTACCGAGGAGGGCAAGAGCTACGAATACTCTTGCCGGCTCCCGGTAGAGGAGGGGGCTGACCCATGGACTGCCCCGGTTATCCCAGAGGAGGGCACCCCGGAAGGCGAGGAGATTATCCTTGACGCCAACGCGCTGGCGGAGGGCAAGGACTTCTTTGCCCTCGGCGCGGCCTCCATCTCTGATTCCGGCCGCTACCTGGCCTATTCCGTGGACTTCGCCGGCGACGAGCGCTTTGAACTCTATATTAAGGACTTGGAAAGCGGCGCGCTTCTCGACGACCATCTCAAGGGCATCTTCTACGGCGCCACCTGGGCCGGCGACGGCTATATCTTTTACACGACCGTCGACGAGGCATGGCGCCCTGACGCCATCTGGCGCCACAAGGTCGGTACCGCGCAGTCCGAAGACGTGCAGGTGTTCAAGGAAGAAGACGAGCACTTCAACGTCGGCATCGGCAGCGCTCGCTCCGATAAATACCTCTTCCTTGGCGTGAGCTCCAAGGTGACTTCTGAGGTGTGGGTCCTCGAAGAAGACAACCCCGAGGGTGAATTCCGCCTGCTGTGGGAGCGCGAATCTGGCGTGGACTACGACGTCGATCACGCCGTCGTTAAGGGCGAGGATTACTGGATCGTCACCCACAACGCCACCGGCCCCAACTTCGACGTCGGATATACCAAGGCCAAGGATGAGCTGCCCACCCTACGTGACCTGCCGGCGCTCTTGCCGCACGAGGAGACCACCCGCATCGAGGGCGTGGACACCTACCGCGATCAGATTGTGGTGGGCTACCGCCGCGGCGGCATCGGCCGCGCCGCCATCATGCGTGTGAATGACGGCTTTAGCGAATTCGAAGAGCTCAACTTCGACGAAGAACTCTTCACCGTGTCCGTATCCGGCAACCCCGAGTGGGACGCACCGGTGCTGCGCGTGAGCTACGTGTCTTTCACCCAGCCCTCCCAGCTCTTTGATTACCGCGTGGATACCGGCGAATTTACTCTCCTCAAGGAGCAGGAGGTTCCCGGCGGTTATAACCCGGATGACTATGTGGCCTACCGACTGTGGACCACGGCTGCCGACGGCACCGATATCCCCGTATCCATTGTCCACCGCGCCGACCTCGACCGCACTCAGCCGAATCCGACCCTGCTCTATGGTTACGGTTCCTATGAGGTCAGCGTGGATCCGGCATTCTCCGTTACCCGCCTGTCCCTCATGGACCGCGGCATGATCTTCGCCGTGGCCCATGTCCGTGGCGGCGGCGAGATGGGACGCACCTGGTACGACGACGGCAAGATGCTCAAGAAGAAAAACACCTTCACTGACTTCATCGATGTCGCCGATGGCCTCATTGCCCGCGGGGTGACCACCGCTGACCAGATGGTGGCCGAGGGCGGTTCGGCCGGTGGCATGCTCATGGGCGCGATTGCCAATATGGCCCCGGATCGCTTCACCGCCATCCAGGCCGTCGTGCCGTTCGTCGATCCGCTGACCTCTATTCTCATGCCGGAGCTTCCACTTACGGTGCCTGAATGGGAAGAGTGGGGCGACCCGTACCACGACCCAGAGGTTTATGACTACATGAAGTCCTACTCGCCGTACGAAAACATCGAGGCTAAGGACTACCCGGACATCCTGGCCATTACCTCGCTCAATGACACCCGCGTGCTCTATGTTGAGCCGGCCAAGTGGATCGCCCAGCTGCGAACGACGGCCACCGGCGGCGAGTTCTTGCTCAAAACCGAAATGGCCGCAGGCCATGGCGGCGTGTCCGGTCGCTACGAAAAGTGGCGCCAGAATGCCTTCGAGTACGCGTGGACCATCAACAAGGCCACCGGCTTGGAGAAGTAAAACCCGGATAGGGGGCCAACGCGCGAATCCTAAATTCCTGTGCGATAATTTTCCTTATGAATGGCCACCTTCTGGTATCTATCTCCAGCATCTTTGATGACACACGGAAGCAGGCTAGCCGGCTCCTCTCGATCCTTGATCGGGAGGAGATTCCTGTTTCCCTGCTGATTGCCCCGCATATCGACGGCAACTGGCACCTCGCCAAAGACAAAGACACCAAAAAGTGGCTCCAAGACCAAGCCGATGCCGGCCGCGTTCTTATCCTGAACGGTTTCGATCGCTCGGTGCAGGGCCGCCGCGCGGAATTCGCCAACCTCGATTCACACGAGGCGAAGCTACGCCTCACCGGAGCTACCCGCCAGATGGCCAAGATCGGCTTCGAGCCCACCATCTTTGCGCCCCCTCGCTGGCGCATGTCGCCCGGTACCTTGCAGGTCTTGCCGCAGTTCAAGTTTGAGGTAGCCGCCTCCACCCGCGGCATCCTCCAGATTAATTCCGGTAAGTTCCACCAAGCCCGCAACCTTTCTTTCGGTGAAGGCTTTGGTTCCGCCAAGTGGTGGCGCAAGAACATTATTCGCGCTGCTGAGCGCTCCGCCCAGCGTGGCAATACGGTCCGCCTTTCGGTTTCCGGCCGCAACCTGGATGACCGCAAAGTAATCAATGACTTCGTCAAAGCTGCCGACCGGGCCATCAACGCCGGCGCGACCCCTGCCGATTACGGCGCTTATCTTCCAAAATAGACCGCGCATTCCCTCGTCAGAGGCTCCGCGGAGCAATAAGCACAGCTTCGCGATTTTCGTCCATAAAAACTCCCATTTCCGTCGACGGTTGCGGTGGTTTGATGGACGAAAGTCGTGAAATGACCAAAGGCCCCGCCGCTAGGGAGTCTTCCTCCGAAGTTGCGGAGCTAGGGCTAATGGGTGATTAGCGCTGCAGGCTAGTGATGAAGTTCTTCACTTCCTTTGGCAGCATGGCCCAGATGGGGGCCGGGATGGCCTTGTGGAGGTTTCCGGTCACAGCGAGGAAACCAGGGACGGCGACAAGGCCGACGATGGCCGCGATGGCGGCGGCGATGCCTGCGCCGACGGAGCTGGTGCTGGAGCTAGAGCCGGAGGCAGGCTTATTCGGCTTTTCAGAAGGATTATCGGAGGGCTTGTCTTCTGGCTTACCTGGCTCATCGGAAGGCTTGTCCGCCGGATCGTCCGGCTGGCCGGCGGAGTCGTCCGCGCCGAGGGTGAAGCCGACCTTGACCGGGTCGTGGTCAGAGGCGCGGAATGGGGAGTCATCGTAGAAGTCCACAATGTTGTAGTTGCGGCGGGAGTATTCGAAGGCGACGGGTTCGTCGGCGTTGATGTTCCACACTTGGGCGTCGTCAAGCGTGCCGGTGGCAACCTTATTGGCTAGCACGTGGTCGAGGGTGCCAAGCAAGCCCGAGAACTGGTAGGAAGGGTCAGCCTCGTACTTTTCGGCAGGGAGGGTGAAGCCATCGTTGCGGAAGACATCGAGCGCGGTCTCGTGGGTGTAGGTATTGAAATCACCCAGGGCGAATAGCGGCTTATCCTTCCAGTCCTCCTGCTTGTGCAGGGCATCGAGGACAGCCTGGGCCTGCGCGTTGCGGACGTTCGGGTTATTGCCCTGGCCGTCGCCGGAGTCGGCGTCGCCCTTGGCTACCGAGCCCTTGGACTTGAAGTGGTTGGCCACGGCAACGAAGGATTCCTCGCCCTCCTTCAGCGGTTGGAATTCTTGGGCGAGCGGTTCGCGGGCGGTGCCGGTGAAGCGATCATCCTGGAAGATGCGGGATTCGCCGACGGGCTTGACCACATCCTTGTGGTAGATGAACGCGGTACGGATGACATCCGGGGAGCTCGGTACGGCGTCCTGGGAAGGAGAGGGGACGAAGGCCCACTTCTCGGAACCGGCGGCCTCGTTGAGCTTTTCCGTCAGGTGCTTGAGGGCCTTATCGCGCTGGGCGAAGTCACCGGTGACGGCGTAGCCATCTTCGATTTCGGAAAGGCCGATGACGTCGGCATCGAGGCCGTTGATGGCGGCGACGATCTTGCGTTCTTGGTCCTCGAGTGCGGATTGGGTATAGGCGCCGCGGGTCTTACCGCGATTGACGGTGACCTTATTGCCCTCGCGGTCGGTGTAGGCGCTGCCGCCGAATTCCTCGCCCAGGGAGGTGAAGTAGTTCAGCACGTTGAAGGCGCCGATGGTGTACTCGCCCTTGACGTCATCGATGGCGTGGAGCTCGGCCGCGCGGGAATCCTCCCAAGAGATGGGCAGGTCTGCGCCCTTAGTGTTGCCGGTGACTGGGGTGGTGGGCTGGAAGCGCCACTGCTCATGAGAGAAGCCCACGATGACGGGGTGCTGGAAAGTCACGGTATCGGTGGTGCGCAGGGACTTGATGGTCTGGGCATCATCCTGGGCGATGTATGGCAGCGGGGTATTCTGGTCCGTCTTGAGATAGTCGCGGGTGCGGCCATCGTCCAGGGTGACCAGCTTATCGGCGTTGTCCTTGGTTAGCTTCTGGATATCGGAGTTGGGATCCGTGGAGGGGGAAAAGACATCGGAAGGCTGGCGCAGGGCTTCCTTGCCCGGGACGAGGCCGACCTCGCCGTACTGGTTGAGCGAGTAGTTATTGGTCACGGTGTGCTCGCCTGGCTGGATGAGCATGTGCTCGAAGGGTTCGCGGGCCTCGTTGCCATCGGGAAGCTGGTCCACCTTGAGTGGGGTGACCTCCTCCAGCGGGGTATCGAGCTGCGTGACCGTGGAGGCGGTGAGCTGGGTGGAGCCATAGTACTCGGAGACCTTGCCGGTGACCTCGACGGAATCCTCGAGGGCCGGGTACTGGTCGGCCGGCTTATCGCCCATGTAGACAAAGATGGCCTGGGAGGCGTCGGTGGACTCGGCGCCGGTGCCACCGGTCTGGATGGTGAAGCCATTGAGTCCGCCTTCGGTCCACACGCCGGTGACGACGCCCTCGGTGGCAACGGTCTGGTCCTTGAGCGGGGATTCGTCGCCGGTGCCCTGGATATCCGCGATGGCGGTTATTCCCTCGGGAGCAGGTTGCTCGGGCTCGGCCGGATTCTCCGGCTGCGGGGCGGGGGCCCCGTTACCGGAATTGGTTGGGGTAGGGGTGTCGGTGGTGAAGTCGGCGGCGTTGTCATCGGTATCGGTGCCATCGGCGTCGCGAGAGGCGGACTTGGCATTGGACAGCCCCGCGGCGGCGGTGCCTTCCTTGATGGAGGCGGCGCCGTAGCCGATGGCATCGATGGGGGTACCGGTGGCGTCGGCAAGCTGCACGGAGCCCTTAGAACCGGACATGTTGAGGCTGCCCTCGGCATCTGGGGCAGGCAGAACATCGCCCGCGCCATTGCCGGCCGCGCCCTGCACCAGGAAGTAGCCGTGCGGGGCGATGGTGCCGGAAAGCTCCACCTTGCCGCCGGTATTGCCGGAGGCGGAGAAGTACTCCACGGTGTATCCGGTCAGGTCAATTGGGGCATCGGTGGGGTTATAGAGCTCGATGAAGTCATGGGTGAAGGCAGCGCCCTTATTGCCGCCTCCCCCGTAGACCTCGGAGATGACGGCAGCGGAGCCATCGGTTGCGGCCGTGGCAGTAGGAACGGCAAGGGCGGCAGAAGACAAGGCGGTGGCAAGTGCCAGCGCGCCGAGGCGGCGAGAAGACATAGATTCAACCTTAAAAAGAGAGCGACAGTGTGCGTCGTCTATTAGTAGAGTGCCGCGCCGGGCCAGGCTGGAGGGCACGCCGAAGTTTGCCAGAGCGTCGTTTGGGGTTCACGTAGAGTTTGCTCAACCGGGGTGAAACCCACACTGCGGGGGTGAGTCTAGGTAAAAGGCGGGGGTGCCAACTAAACTAAGCCGCGCAGACCAAAGCCCCATACAGTAAGGCAAATATTTCATGGCTCGTGTAGTTGTCAATGTCATGCCCAAGGCGGAGATTCTGGATCCGCAGGGCCAAGCCGTCGTCCGCGCGCTCGGTCGCATCGGGGTATCCGGTGTGAGCGATGTGCGCCAGGGAAAGCGCTTCGAAATCGAGGTCGATGACTCCGTCACCGCAGAGGACCTAGATAAGGTGGCCGCCACGCTGCTGGCCAATACCGTCATCGAGGACTACGAGGTTGTTGGGCTGGAGGTCAAGTAAGTGACCGCCACAATCGGAGTAATCACTTTCCCCGGAACCCTGGATGATGTGGATGCTGCTCGCGCTGCCCGCACCGCCGGCGCAGAGGTAAAAAGCCTCTGGCACGCAGATACCGATCTGCACGGCGTGGATGCGGTAGTAGTGCCGGGCGGTTTTTCTTATGGTGACTACCTGCGCTCGGGCGCGATTTCCGCGCTCGCGCCGGTGATGCAGTCCGTTATCGATCGTGCGAAGCAGGGCATGCCGGTGCTCG
Organism: Corynebacterium sp. MSK122; assembly: GCF_030229435.2. Taxonomy (NCBI): domain Bacteria; kingdom Bacillati; phylum Actinomycetota; class Actinomycetes; order Mycobacteriales; family Corynebacteriaceae; genus Corynebacterium; species Corynebacterium sp. MSK122. The sequence goes on from NZ_JASPHV020000018.1 coordinate 6,593, forward strand.
GCATCTGCAATGGCTTCCAGATCCTTACCGAGGCGGGCCTGCTGCCAGGCGCGCTGACCCGCAATAAGGGACTGCACTTCCACTGCACCGATACCTACCTCGAGGTGGCCAATTCCACCACCGCATGGACCAGCGAGTTTGAGCAGGGCCAGAAGATCCTGGTGCCGGCCAAGCACGGCGAGGGCCGCTTCCAGGCTGGTGATGATGATATCGCCCGCATCGAGGGTGAGGGCCGCGTGGTCTTCCGCTATACCGATAATTACAACGGTTCCGTCAACGGCATTGCCGGTGTGAGCGACGAGTCCGGCCGCATCGTCGGCCTTATGCCGCACCCCGAGCACGCCATTGACACGCTAACCGGCCCATCCACCGACGGACTGGGACTTTTCGTATCCGCCATCAAGGCCGTCGCCCAGGCGCCGGCGGTTTAAGGAGGCCACTTTTATGACCGTTCATAATGACACCGTAGAAAAGGCGCAGTCCACCCCAGACGAGCAGCAGCCCTACGCGGAGCTCGGCCTGAAGGACGACGAGTACCAGCGCATCCACGACATCCTGGGCCGCCGCCCCACCGATGCGGAGCTGACCATGTACTCCGTCATGTGGTCCGAGCACTGCTCCTATAAGTCTTCCAAGACGCACCTGCGTTACTTTGGCGAGACCATGACCGAGGAGATGGGGGAGAAGATCCTCGCCGGCATCGGTGAGAACGCCGGCGTGGTGGATATCGGAGACGGCAACGCGGTGACCTTCCGCGTGGAGTCCCACAACCACCCCTCCTACGTGGAGCCTTACCAGGGTGCGGCCACCGGCGTGGGCGGCATCGTCCGCGACATTATGGCCATGGGTGCTCGCCCGATTGCCGTGATGGACCAGCTGCGCTTTGGGCCTGCCGACGCCCCCGATACCAAGCGCGTCCTTCCCGGCGTGGTCTCCGGTGTGGGTGGCTACGGCAACTCCCTGGGCCTGCCCAATATTGGAGGCGAGACCGTCTTTGATGAGACCTATGCCGGTAACCCGCTGGTCAATGCCCTGTGCGTGGGTACCCTCAAGGTCGATGACCTGAAGCTGGCCTTTGCATCTGGCAAGGGCAATAAGGTCATGCTCTTCGGCTCCCGCACCGGCCTGGATGGCATCGGCGGCGTGTCCGTGCTGGCCTCCGATACCTTCGAGGACGGCGCCGAGCGCAAGCTGCCGGCCGTGCAGGTGGGCGACCCCTTCGCAGAGAAGGTCCTCATCGAGTGCTGCCTGGACCTCTACCACGCCGGCGTGGTCGTAGGCATTCAGGACTTGGGCGGCGCGGGTCTGGCCTGCGCCACCTCGGAGCTGGCAGCCTCCGGCGATGGTGGCATGGAGGTCAACCTCGATAACGTGCCGCTGCGCGCGCAGAATATGACCGCGGCCGAGATCCTCGCCTCTGAGTCCCAGGAGCGCATGTGCGCCGTTGTGGCTCCGGAGAACGTGGCGAAGTTCCGCGAAATCTGCGAGCACTGGGACGTCACCTGTGCTGAGATTGGCGAGGTCACCGAGGGCAACCACCTGGTCATCCGCCACCAGGGCGAGGTCGTCGTGGATGCCCCGGCCGGCACCATTGCGGATGAGGCTCCGGAGTATGACCGCCCGTATGCCCGCCCGGAGTGGCAGGATGAGCTGCAGAAGTACCAGGGCACCGACAAGCGCGGCCTGGTTGAGGCCTTGCAGAAGCTCGTGTCCTCCCCGGCGCTGTGCTCGCGCGATTTCATCATGAACCAGTATGACCGCTACGTGCGCGGCAATACCGTCCAGTCCCACCATGCGGATGCCGGCGTGTTGCGCATCGATGAGGAGACCGGCCGCGGCGTGGCTGTTTCTGCCGATGCATCCGGCCGCTACACCAAGCTGGATCCGAACATGGGCGCCCGCCTCGCGCTGGCTGAGGCCTACCGCAACGTGGCCGTCACCGGTGCCAAGCCCGTCGCGATTACCAACTGCCTAAACTACGGCTCCCCGGAGAACCCCGACGTTATGTGGCAGTTCCGCGAGTCTGTGCATGGGCTTGCCGACGCCGCCGTGGAGCTTTCCATCCCCGTCTCCGGCGGCAACGTCTCCTTCTACAACCAGACCGGCGAGGAGCCGATCCTGCCTACCCCGGTGGTGGGTGTGCTGGGCGTTATTGATGACGTGCACAAGGCCATCGGCAACGAGCTTGGCACCGTAGACGAAAAGGAAGTGCTCATCGCCCTGGGTGAGACCAAGGACGAATTCGGCGGCTCCATCTGGCAACAGGTAAGCGCCGATACCTCCGGTGCTTCCTCCCTCAATGGTCTGCCGCCGCAGGTAGACATGGCCAACGAGAAGCGTTTGGCTGAGTTCTTCCACGGCAATGAGCTGCTCACCGCCGCACACGATATCTCCGAGGGTGGCCTTGCCGTCACCGCCTTTGAGATGGCTAAGCGCGCCGGTGCGACTGCCGACGGCGCCGGCCTCGGCCTCAACTTGGACCTCACCGCGGTCCACGAGGACGAGTTCGTCGCCGCCTTCTCCGAGTCCGCCTCCCGCGTGCTTGTGGCAACCACCGCCGACCGCGCCGATCAGGTCCTTGCCCGCGCCGGCGAGCTGGGCATCCCAGCCGCCATTGTTGGCGAGACCACCGAAACCGGCGCCCTCACCCTCGGCGGCGAGTCCGTCGCCATCTCTCAGCTGGTCGCCGCCTGGTCCGCCACCCTGCCGGACCTCTTCGACCACGCTGTGGGCGCTAACTCCGTGGTGGAGTAGGCCCTGCGGCATCGCTGAAAACTAATGGCGTAAGTACCGAATAAGCCCAGCTTCGGCTGGGCTTTTCTTCTGCGCAAATCCCTTAGTGCAGGCCTTTATTCTCATTAATCCACTGTTCAATGCGCTTAAAGATGGCGTCTGAGAGCGCATCATTGTGGTACTTCGAAAACATCGTGGTTCCCTTGCGCATCTGGCCCAAAGCAAGCTCGCGTGCCGCGAGCAAGATGGCATCATCCATCAAGAATTCCTTGATGAGGAATTCCTCCATGACTATGGCCTTGACGGGACCAGCTGAGCGATAGCTACCCCGGTAAACAAAATCACGCATATATCGGGGTGGCTGGTAAGAATCGGCCACATTGAGAGTGGCCACGGGCGCCCATTCTCCGTCCTGGTAACCACGCACGAGCCTTAGGTACATCATTTCCACGTTATTGACGCTAAGGGCGGCCACGCGTTTGTCCGTTGGGCGCCGGTTGGTTGAAGGCATGGCGGTGACAGTCCAGGTTTTCTTTTCGGTCAGGTGCGGGTAGGGAATGACATAGGCTACGTACGCAGCAAGGGAATTGAGCGCTTCTTCGAAGTGAGGTTGCTGCTGTAGCTCAGCAAATTTTTTATTGGATAGGGTGCGTCCGCGAGCCACTTCGGCCCTGTCTCCGATGTGGATTTCTTCGTCATCGGTTGCTGCAACGCCGAGCCATGCCGCTTGCTCTTGCTGATCGATGAGATCGTCCAAAGGAGAATCGCCCAAAGGCTGCGCGGGTCAAGTCCGTGGAAGTGGTGTATCTGTTCTTTCTGAATCGAAGGTCCGTGTCATCGGTGATGTTGGGGTCCGGCTCGGGGTTGAGGTCGGTTCATTAGACTGCTTCTTCGGTGGTCTTCGTGTTGCTGGCATTAAAGGTGTTGGCGGCTATGAGGTTTCGGGTTTGTCCAAGCTCGCCAGCGACATGTAGCGCTTTTGTTGGATCCAATCATCATGTTGCTCGGCTAGTACAGAGCCGACCAGGCGGATCACAGACCTGCGGTTAGGGAAGGTCCCTACAACCTCGGTGCGCCGCCGGATTTCACGATTCAATCGTTCTGTCGTATTGTTCGACCACACCTTCGTCCACACAGGCTTAGGCGTTTGTGTAAATGCAAGGATTTCATCTAATGACTCCTCTAGGTAGTCGGCGACCTCAGGGAAACGCTCATGGCAAAACTCAACAACCTCACGTGCTTGGTCCCACGTGGCTTGAGCGTCGGCTTGCTGGAAGATGGAATGAAACATACCAGATAGTGTGGTCCACTGGCGTTTGGACACCTTGGATGAGAGGTTCTTAGCAAAATACGTGCGGCAGCGCTGCCAGCTGGCTATCGGCAGTACTTGGCCAACAGCGGCCTGGATTCCCAAATGCGCATCACTGGTAACTAGATAGACCTGCCCAAGTCCGCGTACTTTAAGATCTTGGAAGAACCCGGTCCGTGATTCCACGGATTCCGATGTGGCGATCTGCATGCCCAACAGTTCTCGGTACCCGTCGTTGTTGACACCGGTAGCGATAAGCACACTGGTTTTGACGACTCTTGCGCCTTCGCGAACTTTCATCGTCAGCGCGTCACACGACAGGTAGAAATAAGGGCCGCTATCTAAAGGGCGGGTGCGGAAGTCAGCGACCATGTCGTCGAGTCCTTTGGCCATATCAGATACCTGTGATGCAGCCTTTCATGGGGCGAAATTCGCTTGACATTGTGGTGATGGCGTATGAGGGCCTTGCGGTGCTGCGCCAGTAGGTTCCTTCATCAGATAGCATTCACGCGATCATCACGAATGGCGGCCCCCGCCATTCGATCATTACTGAGGAATCGGAGATGAAGTTTGAAGCGTCCGTTCCAAGTATTCAGATACGTTGAAGGACCTTTCACAACGTGTTGAGAACGTAGTGTAGGGTGCCGCGCAGATGACCGATTGTGGCGTCGATATCGAATGGGATTACAGCCCTGCAACCCCCGGCGTTCGCGCGAACGATTAACTGGTTTCCCGCTGGGTCGAGGCACAGCGTTGCCGTGAGGCATGCTGCATCAACGGACTTTAGCAACGTGTCGTACCGAGTTCCGGGTATCCATTCGCTAATTAAAATCTCGAATGAGGATTGGGCCCTACATTCCCGCGAGTTCGAGGCATCCGTCGGCGCATACGGCCCGGCTTAAGTCGCCTTGGACTTCATAGCCGACACTGACCTCCGCAAGGCAGTGAAGGACAAATTCTAAGCTTCCAGCGGCTCCATCGTCGTTGAGCACTATTTCGACTAACCGTTAGAACCTCGAAGGGTGACATCCAAGAGATTGGGTGTGACCCTTCTTGTGGTTCGTGGGTGGGGCATTGACTGAAGTTCAATTGCTCTGATGCCGACAGCTAGAGCACTACCTAGAAACCACTTGCATACGGCTTAGTTTTGTCACTACTAGTGGTCAATTGGCAAATTGATATGCTCAAACTCTATGGCGTTGTATGAAAGGAAACTCTCCAAACTTTCTTTCAATCTATGGTCAACAGCGAGAACTAGCTCATTACGCGCACGAGACGCTGCGACGTAGAACAGTCGTTGGGCCGTGGCGTAATCTTCCTTGTCCTTTAATGGCGTGAGCAAGTTTTCTGCACGGGTCTGATAGTTTTTCCTTGCTCTCTTTGTATCTAGGACCAAGATTACGCGGTTGTACTGCATGCCCTTAGAGCCGTGGATAGTCTCTGTACTTGTTTTAGGGGAACTGCGCGTTTGGGAGAACGATCCATCCCAATCATTCGTTCTTGGGACGATTTGGGCCCGCTTCTTTAGGGATATTCCCCACTTTCCTAGCGTCTTTATGATTTGATCCTTTACTGCAACTCGAGGGTTTTCAGTCTTCAAAAGATCTTTTACAGCAAAAGCGATATCAAGTGCGACCAGGTTTAGGGAGCCACCATGAGCTGCGAAATGCTCTTCGAGCATTTGACGATTCTGAATCTCGTTTCCATTATCTAACGTGCAGTTCTCTACGATTCCTCTTTCGATATGATTGACAGCCTTCTTTCTCTGGCTTGGTTCACTGTAGGAATCGAGTAGCATGGCGATTCCTGTAATCATTCGTTTTGTTTTTGTGATCGTTTTTACTGATTTCCTGTTCTCCCCCTGGCTTGCTTCAGCCAATACGGCATGGGTCGAGGCGAGAATGGTTGACTGCTCGCCGGTGTTCGAAGATAAATCCAGAGCGTCACGTAAGTCTGAAACGGTGTCCAATTTCGAATATGAAAAAATCTTCAAGGGCACCCCTGAAGATTCTCGATCCGGCTCATCTTTGATCTTTTTGTCCTGGCGCAAGGCGGACACAAATTCACAAATCTCAGGAGTACTACGAAAATTGCGTGTGATGGCAATCGACGCAAAAGCTCGCTCGTTGCAAAAGTTTCGGACGTTCTCTGCATTCGAACCTCTGAAGCCATAGATGTCCTGATCGAGGTCACCGATTAATGTCAAGCCCACCCCTCTTTTATGCAGTCCATCGAGTAAAAGCAAGTCTGTTGGATTACAATCTTGTACTTCGTCCAGGATTACCTCGCGGAAGCGAGACGCGAGGATATCAATGAGATGGGAGTCATTATCTAGTAGTTGCGAAGCTACTTCACGGGCTGAATCTGCATCGAAGTAGCCCAATCGATTTAGTGCCTTGATTTTCTCTTTGGCTGATGCTGTGAATAGTTTTTTACCATTAGATGATAGGTAACCACCGCATTTCTGTACTAGGTCAAATTTTGGTTTATAGGTGGTGCGTTTAATTTCTGCGAGCGAAGCATATTTGATGCTGTTTCGAAAAACGCCGTTTGGGATCCGAAACTTTGCTAGGTCACCGAAATCGCCCCACTCATCGCGAATGTCTGGAACTACGTCCAACCGCGATTTGATATACGGAATTACGAGAAATCGGCGCAAGAAACTATCGATAGTTCCGATAAAGTTTGGAGATGCCAGGTCCCCTCCGACGTCTCGGGCTTTTTCTTCTATCTCTGTCACGGCTGCGTTTGTGAATGAAAGGACAGCTACTCCGCGTCGATCGTCACAGGACGTCTTGCGCGTTTGCCGAGCAAATCGCTGAGCCATCGTCCTGGTTTTTCCAGCTCCAGGAACTGCAGTTACGAAAAGATTGCTTCCGGAGTGTTCAATCAAGTGTTGCTGTTCAGGCGTAGGTTTGAATGTATTCACGATCAATCACACGTAATAAAATTGATTAGCTGAGCTAGGTGTTCTGGGCACTTGAATTCATTCTTGAATGAGCCATCGGGTTTCCGCTCACGTAAAAGAATCGCTAAATCATGCGCGAACTGTCCTTTTTGAATATTCAGAGATTCATCAGCAATTTGGTCCTGCCCCATCATCATGTACATCGTCCGCTTAGGGGTCTCGCTGTCATTAATCTTGTCCCATTTATCCTTCGACCGTGTGTGTTGTTGCAGGTAAGCCTCTTTCAAGAGATCGATATTCTCATTCGTATCTCCCAGTAGAGACACCTCAAGGGTGAAGGGGGACACCACTCGGCAAAGACGTTCGTTATCTTCATATTCTGAACCACGCGCTGTACTGTTAGCTGCTCCGCCCATGTTGGGGTCCTGATCGGTGAGAAGGACGAGTTTTTCAACAATGCTTTGTTGATTCGGTGAAGAGTAGGTCAGCAGCTTGATGTAAGGCTTAAAGTCAACTGAGCCCACGATGATGGTGGTGCAAGCTTTGAATTTGCGGAGTCGTTGTGGGTCGTTCTCAAGAAAGCGTTCAGCGATCGCGGGTAGTAAAACTGCCTCTGAAATGCCCTCCACAAGGATTACCTGTCGTGCAAACAGCAGTTCAGATCTCGTCGCATCTAGGTATTGATTAATTTTCCTAATGCTATTTTCTCGCGTTTTTCCTGTTCCGAAGTCTACGGATTGAAGATCGAGGGCGTGGGTACCCGACTCATTGTCGGACTTAATGACCACAATGTCGTTCACTCCCACCGCACTGGCGATCGATGGAGAGTGCGTAGTGGCGATAACCTGTAGACGGCCTCTAATACTCACACCGGTATCGTCATCGAATTTTCCTTTTGCAGCGCTTCGTAAGAAATCCAGAAGGACGCCTTGTAGTTGCGGGTGTAAGTGAGCTTCGGGCTCTTCTATGAGAAGAATGGTCAGCTCTGATTCACGTACAACCGATAGCTCAAGCAACACTGTTGAGAGGAAGAGTAAGTTTGCGTAGCCGAGACCAGAAGAAGCTAAGTCCCGGGGCTCGATACCTTTTTCGGCCATCTTCATACGGAGGGCCCGAGCTAGTTTTTCGAGTTTTGGGGTCTCAAAATCTACTTTGACCGTCTGGCTTCGAATAGGGTCTGTGAGGGTAGCCAGATGCGACTGGATTTTGCTGTTTACCGTAGAAATAGGGCCTTCGGAGGACAGTCTGTCGAACGCGTCTTTCGCGTTCTGCTCAAAATCACGTTTTTCTTCTTCGCTCAGAAGTGCGTTAAGTACTGTTCCCAGTCGTCTACCGTTGCCGGACGCAAGTTGGTATTTGGCATCGCGAAGGGGCTCCACGTATACGCAGTTAATCTTTGCACGTGCTTCGAAATCTGAGTCCGTACCACGGGGTTTGCCAGCGGTACGAAGTCGCTTACCTCGTGGCATTTCTCGCGTAGCTGGCAAATACGATGTCTGATATTGAATAGTTCCGGTCTCTAGATCCAGACCGTTGATGAATAATGCCTTCTGGAAATCTGTTGCATCCTTGAACTCTAGGGCTATGTCGATGGGGCCAGTAGCATTCTCGGTTAGATCGTCGGCTTCAAAATAGCGGGTTGCTCGACCACTGAGGGGATCGAGTCCCAGGCGGATTGCATCAACAATGTTGGATTTTCCTGCATTGTTTTCACCTACAAGTAGAGTGACTCCTGGTTGGAACTTCACTTCAGTTTCCTTGCAGGACCTGAAATTATGAATTGTCAGGTGAGATAACCAGATGGATTTAGGGGTTGCCTCTGACATGTCAGTGCTCATCACATCACCTTGCATTATTTGAGTTGTATCTCTACAGGTTGCACTTGCCAATAATCATCGAGTTTTCATCATCCTAAATATTCCAATTCGCCGGGGCTGCCTTCGCGTAGTCAACCCCGATTGTCTTGAAGTGCTCGTGAGCGGCATCGATTTTAGCCTGCTCGGTTGTGCGCAGGAGATGCTCGATCATCGTGCTCTTTGTTTCGCGGATCATGTACAGCTTGTCTTCGCCGTCCACCTGTTTCACGATTGCCCAGTCGGGGTTGTATGGCCCGACCGGGGTATCAATCTTGAATTTCGGCGGCAGCTTCAGGAACAGTTTGATGTCCTCGCGGTCGTCGAGAAGCTCGGCGAATCGGCGCTCGGCTTCCGAGTCGTAGACGACGAAGTCGTAGTCGGTTTTCTCGCGGTTCTTGACCTTGTACAAGTTATCCAGGAAGTATTGCTTTTCTTCGATGCCGTCTTGCTGAAGTTCGGTGAGCGAGTACACGCTGCCGCCGATCTTTTCGTATTGGACGCCCTCGGTGACGATTGCTGCGAGTTCGGCCTCGATGATGCCTTTGACCATCTTGATGTAGTCGTTTGGGTTGGCGATGAACTCGGCAAGCCGGTCACTCTGGATGAGGATGTCGATGATGGTCTTGCGGGTGAGTGACGTTGCTTCTTGAAGCTCGGCCACGATGTCCGGCAGCTTGTACCCGCCCCGCAATTCGGCAGTGCGACTGCTGGTCTCGGAACCCTTGGTGCCGCCGCGAGCGACAGTCAGTCGGGCTTTCTTCACTTCGATTCGAAGGGGTTCGATCTCTTCAGCCTTCTTGATCTTTTGTACTGCATTCTTGATCAGTACATCGCGATCAACGGAAACGCTGTAGGTTGTGCGTTGGCTGATCTTCTCCCAAAAATCTTCGAACTCGCGCGACTGAAAGTACAGCTGTTTGTTCAGCTTGCGAGTAGTTCGATCACGCTTTGGTTTTACGTAATGCTCAATATTCGCGCGGCGCAGTACCTCGATGACCGCCTCTTCCACCGGGCTGTACTCTGCTGCCAGGCCTAGGGAGAAGCCGTCGGCGTCCGGAGCGAAGGACGCTGTGACGAAACCGTCTTTGTTAAGAAAGCCACGGTGTTTCAGGTGGTCCCAGATCTCGGCGGATGTAGTGAATCCTAAGTTTTCATGCTCTTCCGTGTCGGGTTTCGGTAGCTTGGCAAAGTCGCCTTTGCGAATGTACCCAATCGCCACACCTGCCTTCTTATATTCTTTCTGAAGGTTAGTGGCGAACTCTTGGTAGGACTCATTAGCGACGACGGTCAGTTGGGCAACGGAACGGTCCGCTACACGCTCGCCGTTCTGGTTCACAGGAAGTCGCAGGCCACGACCGATTGTTTGTCGGCGCTCGGTCTCGGATCCCATTTCGCGCAGGGTACAAATCTGAAATACGTTCGGGTTGTCCCAACCTTCGCGCAGCGCGGAGTGGGAAAAGATGAACCGTACGGGTTCGTCTTCGCTTAGCAGGCGGGCCTTGTCCTTCATGATGAGGTCGTAGGAGTCATCATCTTTGGCTGTTACACCTGACGTGTCTCCGTAGACACCCTTTTTGATCTGCGAGAAGTATGCGCGCCGCAGCTCAATCGGATCTTGTGGGAGTAGGTCCTTATACTGCGGGAATCGGTTTCGTTCTTCGATGAAGAGCTCGTCGAACCACTGGGCGAACTTGCCGTCGGCGGTGGTGTTGTCGGCGCCGTCTCCGAGGTAGCTGGCCACTTTATCCACGAAGAAGAGGCTCAGCACCTTGATGCCGAGCGGTCGCATCAGCGATTCTTTGCGGAAGTGCTCGCGGATGGTTTCGCGGATCATTTCGCGGTACACGGTCTCGTCATTGCCACCGATCGTTTCGCCGACTTGGAGAATGCCGTGGTTGGTCAGCTCGATAAACCCGGGACCGTCGAGGTTGATCTCATTGATTCGCCAGTTGTTCTCGTAGGCAGGATTACCCGTGATCTTCTCGAGGTCTTGATTCTGCTTCACCTTCTTTACCTGGCGGTCCAGCGATCCATCCTTCTTGCGGCACACGAGTTCGAGGCTCGCCTGCCACGGATTGCTATCGATGGAAAGAAGTTTGATGTACGGCTTGGCGTCGCCGCCATGTTCCGTCGCTTCAGCCACAACGATCTGTTTCACCAGGCCCAGCTCATGAGCATCTACCGGGTCCAGACGGTAGGTAAGGTTTCGTGCTTCGCGGTGCGTCGCACTGTAGCGAAGGATGAACGCCGGGTCCATGCCCGCTAAAGCCGTCTTGGACAGCTCAGACTCCATGTTCTGCGGCTCGTCCATGATCAGAATTGGCCGTGTCGCACGCAGGAAATCGATCGGCCGCAACCCGTTGAGCTTGTCGCGGGTTTGATTCATGATCAAGTTGCTTCCGCGGCCACGCACGGAGCCGATCGTCATGATCATGATCTGAATGCTTGTCGACGTCGCAAAGGATTGCACTTCCTCAGCGTTCTTACCGCTGTACACCATGTAGTCAAACGGCGATTCAGGGTATAGCTGGCGGAAGTGGTCGTGCATCAGCTCGATGCTTGTCTTCACACCTTCACGGATCGCAACGCTGGGAACGAGAATGACAAACTTGGTGAAGTTGTACTTCTCCGCCAGCTCAAAAATCGTGCGAAGGTAAACATAGGTTTTGCCGGTGCCGGTCTCCATCTCGATGTCGAACTGGAGGCCGTCGATAAGCTCCTTTGCAGGTTCAAGCCCCTGCTCGTTCTGCACCACCTTGAGGTTCTCGAGCACAGTTTCTTCATCGAGCAAGAAGTTGTTGCCGACGGCCCCAACCTCTTCACTGAGATCTATGTCAAGCGCCTGGTTGCTGGTCTCTGGCAGCACTCGTTCGGTGTGGAACGTTGTGAGAAAATCGCCGGCGTCGTTCGGCTGACCTTCGAACAAGTCGGTGACGGAATCAATCGCTTGAACCTGGTACTCCTGCTTGGCATCAAACTTGAATTTCATGTTGATCCTTTACGCCGTCCAGAGCTCGATGCCGTTGGTCTTGCAGATTTGGGCCAGGTTGGTTTTCAGCTCGTCGTCGCCTTGGAACGCATCCTCGAGCATGATGAACTGGGCTGGCTTGACCTCCATAGGTTCACGAAGCTGTGTCAGGGTCGGCTTGGTGTGTTCGTCAAGGTACGCGAGCACCAGGGTGTCTTCTTCGCCGTCTTCGTCATCGACTCGGACCACCGCTTTATACGGCAGACCGTCGATATCGCGGTCACGGATCTGCTCGACCAACGAGTGGCCCTGCTTGATCAGGATCTCTGTGAGAAGATCGTCAGGGGTGGCGTTGTCGTCGGCGCTTTCACGGAGATCCAGCAGGTGTTGTTCGAGCGCAGTCGCGTCGGTGTCAGAATCGCTGCGCCACTTGGTGAAGTTTGTATCGGCGAGCTTGTAGGAACGGAAGCCGATATCCAACGCTTTCTCACGGTTTTCGATTTCAGCTGAGTAGTCTTCGGATACCTTGGCCCCTGCGAGGCGGATTCGTTCACGTGATACATCGGCGATTGTCTCGTACCCAGCTATATCACGGGGTAGAGGCTCATCGAGTTGGACCGAGATCATTCGGCGATTTTTATGGTCCTCCGCATTTTGCCGAATAACAGCATGAGCGGTTGTGCCTGATCCAGCGAAGAAATCTAGAATCAAGTCGTCTTCACCATTAGAAATCACTTGCACCAAACGCTGCATGAGCAGCGAGTTCTTCGGAGTGTCGAATACAGCTGAAGTCCCGAAAAGGGACTTGATTTCCTTTCGGGCTGCGTCGGTGTGCCCGGCAAATTCCCAATCCCAAAGCGTCATAGGCACCGAACCTTGCTGGACCTCGGAAAGATACCGCTTCAGCTGAGGCGCCCCGGTGCCGTCCTTGCCCCAATAGATACGATTTTCAGAGATAAGTTTGGCCATTGACTCTTTGGGATAACGCCAACATCCGCCTGCAGGGGGCTTGTATTCGGCACCGGTATTCGGGTTCTTAATTGGATAATCTGAACTTTTTGAGTAGGTGCGGACTGATAGATTATCCATACGGTACTTTCCACGACCATCGCCATCATCATGCTTATATGGTTTGTTCATCGATTCTGTTCTTGGGAATAGATTTCGATGAAACTTCGACGAGCGCGAGAAAATCACGATGTAGTCATGGACATCCGAGAAGCGTTTGGCGTCATTTGCCGGCGAGTATTTTTTCTGCCAGATGACTGTGGTGTAGAAATTAGCCTCACCGAAAATTTCAACCATCATTAACTGCAAGTGGCGGAGCTCAGAGTCGTCAATTGATACAGCAATCGCGCCATCTTGGCGGAGGAGATTCCGCGCAAGCTTCAGCCGCGGGTACATCATGTTGAGCCAGTTGGAGTGGTACCGCCCCTCGGTCTCTGAGTTGGACGAAAGCTTCTTGCCGTCTTTGTTGACCTGCTTGGACCACTCGAGGTAGGTCTCGAGTCCCTCTTTGTAGTTATCGGGGTACACGAAGTCTTTGCCGGTGTTGTACGGCGGATCGATGTAAATCATCTTGATCTTGCCGTGGTAGTGCTTCTGCAGAATCTTCAGCACTTCGAGGTTGTCGCCCTCAATAAACACGTTCTTTGTCGTGTCCCAGTCTTTGGAGTTTTCCTTATCCGGGCGAAGCGTTGCAGTCGTCGGGGTCTGCGCTGCCCGCATCGCACGCTTTTTACCTGGCCAAAACAGACCGAAGCGTTCGCTGGTGTCTGAGGCGTCGCCCTCGAGAAGCTCCTTGAGTTTCTCTACGTCGATCTTGCCGTCAGCAATCGCTTCAGGTGCCAATTCGGCGAGCTGCTCGGCCAGCTCGGTACGGAACTCGGGGCTGCTGCCAGGAACTTCGTTGATCATGTCTCGCTCTTCGTTCATCATTCTTCCTTTTGACTACCTTCGTTTACGCCTTGATCTGCCACCGGATAGTGAACAGCTCTTTTTCAGCTCTCTTGCCTTGAAGCGACTGCCTAATCAGAATAAGCAACTCGTCGACATTATCGCGCAGGTTTCGTTTCTCTTTTCGGTATTGGTCCTCGATCGAATCGATTTCATCGTCAAGATTTCGGGCCTTCTTCTTGAACCTCAGCTGCTCCATCGGGTCGTCGGCGTGAGTAGCTTTCCTGCGCAGATCTTTTCGCTTCTTCTCAAGCTCTCGGACAGCTTTCCTGCGCTCCGTGTCGAGGTCAAGGATCTGACTTTCAAGCAGTTCTTCTTGCTGGTTGTAGTAGCTCGAGTTGCGGTGCTGAACTTCCTTTTCCAGAGACTCCCGCTGCTGCTCGATCGCTGCCGCAAACAGATCCGTGTTGAGCGGCCCAGTTATATCCAACGTGTCGACGACGCGCAGATCCATCATCTCTGCAGCATCTTCTTGGTTCAGTACCTCGCCAGAATCGGTAATGCCTGCAGCGAGCAAGTAACTCTCGGAAATATCGCTGTCGTTTGCTTTCATCTTGAACGTTAACCCCCGGATAGTGAGGGATCCAGACTGTCCAGCCAATTGTTTCATGCGGGAGCTCACGCGATCGGACTTGCTGATGTCGAACACGAGCGTCTGGCTCGGCGTGTCCGCTCTCAGAGCACCATCGATGACGAACTTCGCTAGATCACTGTGATAGCGGTACTGCTTGGAATTGCCTCTCGGCGAGGACTTGAAGTGATAACGGCCAGCTGTGATACCGGTAGACGGTGGCGCGTTTAGAACGAAGTTGCGGCCGTCGCCTTCAAACGTGGCCCTGCCTTGTAAGCCGCTAATGGTCAGGAGGAGAAGCAGTCGCTCAAACTTGTTCAGTACCTCACCAGACTGCTCGTCGTAGGACTTCAAGCGGTCACGCACTGAGGGATCAAGGTTGTCGAAAACCTTCGCCTTCGCCTCAGCCATGTCCTTGCTTACAGCGGCGGCGTATTTCTTCTCAAGCTCCTTGAACGCCTGGTTGATCTCGTCAGCAGTGCGGTAGCTGTCGTAGATCTTCGCAATCTCCTGAGCGAAGTCGAAACCACTCTCAATACGGCCCAGCACCTCGTCACTAGTGCCAAAGACGCTATCGAAGAGGTGGAATTTGTTCTCCAATAGCTCCAAGATGCGAGCCTCAGCCGCATTGCCCTCATTGAAGAAGTTGACGATGACAACGTCGTGCTTCTGGCCATAACGGTGAATGCGGCCTATACGCTGCTCCACCCGCTGCGGGTTCCACGGCAGATCGTAGTTGATCAGCATTGAGCAAAACTGGAGGTTGATGCCCTCTGATGCCGCTTCCGTTGCGATCATGATCGAGCCGGATTCGCGGAAGTAGTCAACAAGAGCTTTTCGCCGATCCGCCGACGGGTTGCCGGTAATAACGTCGCTACCATCATTCTTTGTGAGCCACTCTTGATAGATCGCAGTCGCCTCAGGCGAATCGTTTTGGCCATTAAACAGTACCAGCCCTTCGGCGTAGCCCGCTTGGCGCAGGGTTTCCGCGATGAAGTTCTGGGTGTCGCTGTACTCGGTGAAGATGATGGCCTTTTCAGGGGCACCGACCTCCCGCAGTTTCGCGAAGCCACGTTCAATGGCCTCCCCGAGTTTCAGTGACTTCTGATTTTGGTGGATCGATTCGGCGAGCGTCGCATACTCTCTGAGCTCGTCAATCTCGCTCTGCACTTTCTTGCGGACTTCCGGGTCCGACCAGTCCTCGTGCTGCTCTACTAGATCCCCGAATGCCTCGTATGCTGCCTGCTCCTCTTCAAGCATGTCGTTATCGAAATCGAACAGTGGCATACGAACAACGTGCGGCTGACCTGCTGCCAGCTCCTCTGCCAGCCGATTCGCAGTTCTACGCAACGTGATCCCGACGGCGTACGTCGAGGAACCCAACCGCTTGCGCATCACCTGCGAAGAAAGCGCTCGCTGCGACTCTTTGAACGCGTACAAAGTATCGCGCTGGAGGTAGGCATTAACCAGGTCATAAAGATCCAGTTCCGCCTGTGAAGGTTGGAACTTCACGGTCAAGGGGTCACGCTTGGTGAACCGGATGTACTTCTCGGCATCACGCCGCAAGGTGCGCTTGGTCAACTGGCCGACGCGCTCCGCTAAGTCATCGGGGCTGAATTCGGTGCTTCCTGCTTTCACATACCGTTCGCGGAAAACATCGATAGATCGAAAATACTCTGGGTCGAAAATAGAGACCAGACCGTAGATCTCTTCAAGGCGGTTCTGTAGTGGGGTTGCGGTGAGCAGCACTACCTTGTTTGCGCCATCAAAAACGTCACCGACCGAATGCGCTACTTTGGCATGTTTTTTGCCCTTATAGAAGTTACGTAGCCGGTGGGCTTCGTCGGCAACGACTAAATCCCACGGACGCATCAGATCCGCCTTGTTTTGTTGGACAAACTCGTAGGAAGCGATCAAAACCTGACCAGGCGCCTTTTTAACCAGGAGCGTTGCCTTCGATTTTGAGTCAAGCAGCTCGGATGGGATCAAGAACTTCTCGTAAAGCTCCTGCTTCCACTGCTGACGGAGGCTAGCAGGAGCAACGATCAGGATGCGGCGTTTACGCTCTGCCCAAAACTGCGTAATAACAATGCCTGCCTCGATCGTCTTACCGAGGCCGACCTCATCAGCCAACACGACGCCTTTTGTCGCGTTCCCCTTCAGCGCGAATAATGCTGCCTCAATCTGGTGAGGCTTGGGTTCCACCTGGGCGTCGAAAAGCAGTCCTGCAAGCTTGCCGACATGGTCATTGGCATAACTCCGCTCAAGCTCGTGCGCGAAATACTTCGCTTGATATTTGGAGAGGTGAAGTCCGAAGGAGATTCCGGGGTTCTCACGGCGTGTGGTCTTCGGTACAGACTGGTCTGGGCTCTGAATCATAATTTTCCCGATATAGTGAAACTGCTTGCATGTGTCAGCGTCATTCAACTTTAGCGGGCGGGGCGTGGTGGGTGAGACACTTCCAGTAGATTTTGAAGTGTCCCGAGTTTTGTTCCTAGGCATTTGCCTTGATTTCTATTTTTACTTGGGGCGGGTTCTGCTTCCAGAATTCGGTTTCGTCATCGACCGGGAATCGGTATCTCAAGCTTTGGTGGAGCCTTGCCTTGGACTGGCGATACCCACGCGAGGTGATAAACCCAATAGCCCGGCTATTTTTCAACATCTTACAAATGAACTCGACAGAGAAACGATTCCGGTGTTCATCGATGAACCGGATCATTTCTTAACGTTGTGTGCCTGGTTTCGACGTGAAAAAGCTGAGGCAGCCTTCAGCAGCTCATTAGTATCGCGCGGTTCTTGATTTTCACGGCGTAGCATCGCGTTTTCGGCGACCAAATCTTCAGGCACAGATTCTGGTATGTTCCCGGCACGGCGGGCCCATCAAAGTTCATAGATGAACTGTGTACCATGAAACCCCAGCTGTGGGCCTACTCCTCAGCGCACGGCTTGCATCGATATGTTTTCCGCCACGATGCGATCTTCCACGAAACGGACCACGCGGTTCTTCGTATGCTGGTCAAATTTCCTCGGCATCTTCCAGATTTTCCCGTCTACTCAAACAGAACAAAACCTGGGGCACTTCAGTTTCCAAGTATCTTCTCTTGATGCCTTCCGCCTCCGCTCGTACACTTACGGTATCGTAAGTTGTCCGTTGCCGGGTCATTAGAAAGGGTATATCGCCATGACACAGTTACCTGGCGATTGCGCGCCGCGGCCGGGCCTTGTCCAGCGCACGTACTGGATGGCCGACCGCGGTCCGAGGCCGCTTAGTCGTGGCTGGGGGCATGCAATAGCGGCGCTATTGTCGGTGATTGCCTCCACCGTGCTCATTACCTATGCATGGATGACGCTGCACTGGTGGCAAGGGCTTGGCGTGACCGTCTACGGCGTGGGGCTGGTGGGGCTTTTTGGAGTCTCCGCGCTCTATCACCGCTACCCGTGGGCGAGCGCGCGTGCGGTGCAATGGTGGCGGCGGGCGGACCACGCCACCATTGCAGTATTTATCGCCGCGACCTACACGCCGCTGTGCCTCATCGTGTTATCGCCGTTACAGGCGGCATGGATGCTAGGCGTTGCCTGGGCAGGGGCGATTCTAGGCGTGATTTTGAACCTGGTGTGGATTAGCCACCCGCGCTGGTTGGATGTGGTGGTCTACCTAGCGCTGGGCTGGCTGGTGCTGCCGCTTCTCCCCACGTTGTGGACGCGGGCCGGCGCGGCCGTCGTCTGGCTGCTCTTTGTCGGCGGCGTGGTCTACTCGCTAGGCGCGCTGGTCTATGGCTTTAAGTGGCCAGGGCGCAACGCGCGTTACTACGGCTACCACGAGCATTTCCATACCGCGACGATTGCGGCGGCGGTGGTGCACCTGGTTGCGGTGTGGATGGTCGTGGTTCAGGGGGCTGCTTAGTCGGCGTCGGGGAAGAGCTCCGCGGGATCGGTGTCGGTGCTGATCGCAGCGGCTAGCAGCATACGGGCTTGGGGAGCGCGTAAGGTGCCGGAGGAGATAACGCCGGCGTCGGCAAGCGTGGCACCGCCACCGGCCCCGCCGTAGATGCCCTCCACCGGGCCGTGATCCACGCGGGTGGTGAGCACGACCGGAACCTTCTTGGCCGCGGCCTTAGCGGCTTGGGCTAGCTCGTCGCCGATGTTACCGGCGCCCATTCCCTCAATCACGATGCCTTCGGCGCCGCTGTCCAAGGAGCGCTGGATAAGGTCGGCCGGCGCGCCGGGGTAGGCGGCGATGATATCGACGCGGGTATTGCCCAGCGGCTGATGCTTCAGGGCCTTCGGGCGCTGAGGCTGCTTCTTGCCATTGTTATTGGCAAAGCCATCGGCCTTGGCCGTATCGGACTTAAAAGCGCCGCGGGCCGGGATGACGTGATCCGCGAAGGCGATGAAGGTACCGCGGCCCTTGTTGGAGGGGTCAGTTACGGTCTTGACCGCGAGCGCCAAGTTCTCCGGGCCATCCGGATCCGGGTCATCAAAGGGGCGCATCGCTCCGGTAAGGGCTACCGGCTTATCGCTGTCCTGGAAGGTATCGACGGCGATGGCGGTTTCTTCCATGGAATCGGTGCCGTGGGTAACCACTACGCCATCGACATCATCGCGCTGTAGCTCCTTATTTACGGCCTCGATGATGGTGTCGGTATCGTCCAAGGTCATCGCGGAAGAATCCAGCTTGGCAATGTCTTTGACCTCTAACGTGAGCTTGTCCCTGTCAAAGGTGCCGGAAAGGGGCTCCACCAGCTTGGAGCCGGTAACGGTGGGAACCACCGCACCTTTCTTATCGTGCGTGCTGGCGATAGTGCCCCCGGTAGAAAGGACCACCACGTGGCCCTCGGCGGTGGCGCGTGGGCCCTCGCTTTCCGTTGTGGCGGTTTCGGTGGTTTCCTCTGAGGCTGCTGGCGCGGAACTGGTGGCGCTGTGCGGCGCGGAAGACTCGGGCGCCGCGGCCGAAGTCTCCTCTTCCGGGCGGCTATCCGGATTTTGGCAGGACGCCAAGAGGAATGCGGAAGCGACTAGAGCAAGGCCGGCGCGGGCCGAGCGACGCATTGTTGAGGTGTGCATATTCCCTCGTTTCTGTGTGTGGGAGGCGAAAGCGGGCGGCGGGAATCGTCGGCCGCATATACGTCTATCTAACGCAGAAAGACGGGGAGCCCGCTGCCACTATGGACTTGCTAACACCGAAACGAGGGGAGAGCGGCTAGTCGATGTGCTGGTTCCACGGCGCCACCACCAAAGGCTTTGGCGAGTACTTGGCACGCAGCTCGCGCAGCACGGTCGCGTGCTCGGCCAGGCGCTTGTCTTCCTCGGTATGGGGATTGAAGGGCCGGGCCACCTGCGGCTGGCCATCGTGATCGAGGGCGATATAGGCCACGGTGGCGTGAATGGCGGTTTGCAGGTGTTCGCGGCCGCCGCGGGGGTTGCCGGAGCGGACGTGGATAGACATCTGCATCGAGCGGGTATCGGTGCGCATCATGCGGGCGTCGACCTCGATGAGGTCACCGATGGAAATCGGGCGGTAGAAGCGGATGCCGCCGGCGTACACCGCAACGGTGCGCTCCGCGGACCACTCCATGGTGCAAGCGGCGCCGGCCTCATCGATCCACTGCATGGCCGTGCCGCCGTGGACCTTGCCGCCCCAGTTGACGTCAGTGGGCTTGGCCAGGAAGCGGTTGACCATGCGCGGGGCATCGGAAGGCCCGTCATAGGTTTGTTTTTCCATCTCTTCCTCGATGGCCTTGCGCAGCTCGATGCGGGACTTGGCGGCCTCTTCCACGCGGCACTGCTCATCGGTCGCGGGGACGAAGGGCGGCACCGGGGTGGACTTGCCGGTGGCCGGGTCCTTGGCTACGAAGATGACCAGGCAATCGCAGGCGCGGGTAAAAATGCCTTCGCGCGGGTCGGCAGAGAGCACCTCGTTGACGATGTGCATGGAGGAACGCCCGGTCATAGCGATGCGCGAGCGGACCTCCACGATGTGCCCGGAAGGGATAGGCCGGGTGAAGTGGATATGGCCCACGTATGCGGTCACGCAGTATTGGCCGGACCACTGCACGGCGCAGGCATAGGCGGCCTTATCAATCCATTCCAAGACGCGTCCGCCGCTGATGCCGGGGGCGCCGGCCATGGTGACGTCGGTTGGCGATGCCATAAAGCGCAGCGTCAGCGCCGGCGATTTCTGGTTTTCCGCAACGGAAGGCGTAGGTGACATAAACAACAAGATAACAGTAGTTATGATGTAGCTATGAAAAAGCCCGTCGATCCCGCAGCCACCCGCGCGGCCGTCATGGCCATCAAAGACTGGATTGCCGCCCCGGCGGAGCACGATAAGCCGGGTAGGGCCCTGCTTGCCGACGCCGTCCGTCGCACCGCCCGCACCCTCGAGGCCGACGCGCCGGGCCATTCCGTGGAGCTGCGCGTACCCCCATTTGTTGCGGTGCAATGCATTGAAGGGCCCCGCCATACTCGCGGCACCCCACCCAATGTGGTGGAGACCGACCCGGAAACCTGGCTGCGCCTCGCCACCGGATTGGCGGACTGGGAAGAGGTCGTAAGCACTGGTCGCGTCGATGCTTCCGGCTCCCGCGCGGGCGAAATTGCGCAGTGGTTGCCGCTTATTCCGTTAGTTTCCGGCGGCGTGACAGGCTAATATAAACGCCGTGGTAGAAGTACATACTCCTAGTATCACCAATCTTGACGATCATAATGAGCAGGAGCCCCGCGAAGAGTGCGGCGTCTATGGCGTGTGGGCTCCCGGGGAGGAAGTCTCCAAGCTGACCTACTTTGGTCTCTTCGCCCTGCAGCACCGTGGCCAGGAGGCTGCCGGCATTGCGGTGGGCGATGATGACCGCATCGTCGTCTTCAAGGACATGGGCCTCGTGGCCAATATCTTTGATGAGTCCACCCTGTCTGCCCTCCAAGGAAACGTTGCGGTGGGCCACACGCGCTATTCCACCGCCGGCGGGAAGGAATGGTCCAATGTCCAGCCGATGTTTTCTACCTCCTCCACCGGGGTAGACATCGCCCTCGGACACAACGGCAACCTGGTCAACTACTTAGAGCTGCGCGAGGAGGCCGTGCAGCGCGGCCTGATTAAGCCCCATGAGGAGTCCGTTTCTGACTCCATGTGCTTGTCTATGCTGCTTGCCGACGGCGTAGATGAAGACACCTCCGTCTTCGACTCCGCCCGTGACTTGCTCCCGCGCGTTAAGGGCGCGTTTTGCCTGACCTTTACCGATGGTCACACCATGTACGCCGCGCGCGACCCGCACGGCGTGCGCCCGCTGGTCCTCGGCCGCTTGGCCAAGGGCTGGGTGGTGGCCTCCGAGACCTGTGCGCTCGATATCTGCGGCGCTCAGTTCATCCGCGAGATTGAGCCCGGTGAGCTCGTCGCCATCGACGAGGCTGGCATCCGTTCCGTGAATTTCGCGCCGGCCAAGCGCCACGGCTGTGTCTTCGAATACGTCTACTTGGCTCGCCCGGATAGCGATATCAAGGGCCGTTCCGTCAACGCCTCCCGTGTGGACATTGGCCGCCGCTTGGCCCGCGAATACCCGGCCGAGGGCGCGGACCTGGTCATCCCGGTTCCCGAATCCGGCAACCCAGCCGCCGTGGGCTATGCCCGCGAATCCGGCATCACCTTCGCCCACGGCTTGGTCAAAAACGCTTATGTGGGACGCACCTTCATCCAGCCCACCCAGACCCTGCGCCAGCTGGGCATCCGCTTGAAGCTCAACCCGCTGCGCGAGGTCATCAACGGCAAGAAGCTCGTCGTGGTGGATGATTCCATCGTCCGCGGCAATACCCAGCGCGCGCTCATCCGCATGCTGCGCGAGGCCGGCGCGGCCGAGGTGCACGTGCGCATCGCCTCCCCGCCAGTGAAGTGGCCATGTTTCTACGGCATCGACTTCGCCTCCCCGGGGGAGCTGATCGCCAACGCCAGCCCCTCCGATGATCCGGAAACCGTCTGCGCCACTATCTGTGACACCATCGGCGCCGATTCCTTGGGCTTTGTCTCCATTGAGGAGATGGTGGCCGCCACCGAACAGCCGCGTTCCGAGCTGTGTACCGCCTGCTTCTCGGGTGAGTACCCACTTGGCCTGCCCGCCGGAAACTCCAATGCAGAAGCCGTGCGCACCCTGCTCGGCACCGAATAACAAAGGACACCTGAAACCATGAGTGACAATACTTACGCAGCAGCCGGCGTCAGCATCGAAGAGGGCGACCGTGCCGTAGAACTTTTCGCCCCGCACGCTAAGCGTGCCACCCGCCCTGAGGTTCTGGGCGGTCTTGGCGGCTTTGCTGGCCTATTCAAGCTCGGCGATTACAAGGAGCCCATCCTCGCCGCCGGTTCCGACGGCGTCGGCACCAAGCTGGCCGTGGCCCAGGCCATGGACAAGCACGACACCATCGGTATCGACCTCGTTGCGATGTGTGTGGACGATCTCGTTGTCTGCGGCGCGGAGCCGCTCTTTTTGCAGGATTACATCGCCGTAGGCAAGGTCGTGCCGGAAAAGGTGGCCGAGGTAGTCAAGGGCATCGCCGAGGGCTGTGTGCAGGCCGGTGCCGCGCTGCTGGGTGGTGAGACCGCCGAGCACCCCGGCATGATGGAAGAAAACGAATACGATGTCTCCGCCACCGCGGTAGGCGTCGTTGAGGCCGATGGTGTACTTGGCCCAGACAAGGTCCGTGATGGTGACGTGCTCATCGCCATGGGCTCTTCCGGCCTACACTCCAATGGTTACTCCTTGGCCCGCTACGTCCTGCTGGAGCAGGCTGGCATGCCTCTCGACGGCCACGTGGAAGAGCTCGGTCGTCCCCTCGGCGAGGAGCTGCTGGAGCCCACCCGCATTTACGCTAAGGACTGCCTGGCTTTGGCCAGCGAATGCTCCGTATCCACCTTCTGCCACGTCACCGGTGGTGGACTGGCAGGCAACCTCGAGCGCGTCATTCCAGAGGGGCTCGCAGCCGATATCAACCGCGCCACCTGGACTCCAGGCCAGGTCTTCAAGCTCATCTCCTCGGTGGGCAAGGTGGATCTGGCGGAAATGGAGAAGACCTTCAACATGGGCGTCGGCATGATTGCCGTAGTCAATCCCGAAGACCGTGACCGTGCCCTGGCAATGCTTACCGCACGCCATATTGATGCGTGGGAGCTGGGCACTGTCCGCACCGCCTCCGGCGAGGAACCGCGCGTGGTCATGCACGGCGAGCACCCAAACTTCTAGCAGGGCCCTGCCCCTGCCAGGGGAGGGTATGAGGAAGGGCCCTAGGAGATTTCCTAGGGCCCTTGAGCTATCCGGCGGCGAGCGGAAGATTAGCGTTCGTCGCGGTCGGCATCATCCCATTCGTCGACGTAGTCGGCGTATGGGTCATCCTCTTCATAATCGCGGGAGTCACCCTCTTGCTGTGCGGCGAGTTCCCGTTGTAGGGACTCGATATCCATCTCGGGTGAGTTGTACTTGAGCTGGCGTGCAACTTTGGTCTGCTTTGCCTTTGCGCGTCCGCGTCCCATGTGCATGACCCCCTTGGGTTAGTAGGGCGCGCCAGGGATTCTTGGGCGCCCCATCGACTTGTCTATTGAGTATCTTCCTGTAAGACACAATAGCCTGTGTGACGAAAAAATTCCGCACCGCCCCCTAGCTAGTGGGAGATCTAGCGCCCTCGCAGCCGGTTTACTGCCTCACGCCCAGCCTTGGGGCCCTCATCCTCGGGGATGGAGGAAGGATCGATAGACGCCGCGGTATCGCCCACTTCTAGGGCGCCGGCGTCCAGCGCAGAGCGCTTCACTAGGCCTAGGGCGATGGGGCCGAAATCGCAGTCATCCACAATCGTGCCGATGCGGCCTACCTTACGTCCATTGAAAGTAATGTTATCGCCCACATTTGGCCGCTGTGGCGCGGAGCCGTCGAGGTGCAGCTGCACCAATAGGCGAGGGGAGCGGCCCAGATTTTCTACGCGCGCCACCGTTTCCTGGCCGCGGTAGCAGCCTTTATTGAGGTGGACGTGGGCCGGATTAGCGGCGCTGCGGCTGATCCACTGCGGCACCTCGTGGGGGATGGATTTATTATCCAGATCCGCTGCCAGCTCCGGCTCGCGGGCACGCACACGCTCGGCGGTAAACGCCATGAGCCCCGCTAGCCGTGCACCGGATTCCTCCAGGTATTTCGTTGCCTCGACCAAGGATTCGCGAGGAATGCCAAGGTCAACGCGCTTAATTCCTGGCCACTGGACGTGGCGGGAAAACTCCACCATGGGCGGAAGTGAAACATCGGCCTCACCCAGGAGGGTAAGGATGGCGATATCGGCTTCCTCTACGGTGACCTCGGACCAAAAGACCATCATGGTGAGGAACTTAAAGAGGGAGTCGAATTGCGCCCCGGGGACGTCAATAAGAAAGGCATCGTCGGTCCGCACGATATCCATGTGGTGGAGGATGTGGCCTTGGATGTCCAGGTCGAGGGCGCCGGCGGTGAAACCCACGGGGGCGTCGTCAAGCTTCTGTGAAAGCAGATTATTCAGAAACTCGGCGGCGTCCTTGCCGCTCACGCGAATGACGCGGCGCTGGGAGCGGTCAATGACGATGGTGCCGCCATCGGCGGCCCGTTGCTCGCCCAGCGGATTGCCATAGTGCCAGGCCACACCCTGGGCATCGAGTACGGTCGCGTCCTGGTGCTCCGCGGCACCGGCGCGCTGCAGAAGAGGCGAAGAATAACTCACAACTACCGATGGTAGGGCATAATCAAAAGTATGAAGTTTTCGCCGCGAAAAGAGCCGGTCATCTACGTTGTGGAGCCCTTTGGAGGGTCGGTACGCAGGCACATGCCCGCGCTGCCTCTCGTCTACGCGGACGATGCCGCGGTCACCCGCGGCGATGGCATCTTTGAATCCCTGCTCGTGCGCGGAGGAAAAGCCGCTAACCTGCAGCGTCACGCGCAGCGCTTCTGCGATTCAGCCCGCACGATGAACCTGCCGGAGCCGCCCATGGACAAGTGGGAAGAAGCCACCCGGCTCGCCATCGCGGACTTCTGCGGGGACGAGCAAGGCGATGCTAAATGCACGTGGACCTATACCCGCGGGCGCGCCTCCACGGGGCGGCCGAGCGCGTGGGTTGTTGTGCAGCCGATTGAGGACAAGGTGCTAGAGCAGCGCGCCCACGGCGTCGCCGTCATGACAAGCCCCCGCTTGTGGCACGTGGCGGAGGAATTGCCCGCCAAGACGCTCAATTACGCGGCCACCATGGCGATGCTGCGCATGGCGCGGGAGAAAGGCTTTGAGGATCTCATCCTCACCGACCCAGACACCGGAGAAATTCTCGAGGGGGCGACCTCAACCGTGGTGGCCGTCAAGGGCGAGAAACTGCGCACTGCGGCCGGCCGCGGCATCCTGCCCGGCACCACGCAAGCGGCGCTCTTCGCGCACGCGAAAGAGAAAGGCTATCGCTGCAAGGCCAAGCCGCTGACCGTGGAGTACCTAGAAAAGGCGGATTCGGTGTGGCTAGTGTCCTCCGTGCGCGTTGCGGCGCGTGTCACCCGGTTGAATGACAAAAAATTAAAGGCCCCGGACAACGTGGACGTCATCCGAGACCTTATTGATGCCGCGCTAGGGTCCTAGCCAGCGATGCGGGTGAGCTCCGCAGACATGTAGGGGCGCATTTCGCCATCGACCATGCGCTCGTCTACCCAGCCCAGGTTGTTATTGGGCATCAGGCCGTACATGCGCTTGCCTGGGCCTAGGTTCTTCGGGCCGGTTTCCGTGACCATGGTGGAGGCGGATTCCAGCTGCCATGCGCGGTCATTGAAGGGTTCGCCGTAGAAGATTTCCACGATGCCGGTAGAAGAGGTGTAGGTGACCTCGATTTCATCCTTTTCCGAGATACGCCAGAAGCCGGTCTCGCGCACAGACGGGCCTTCCGGCTTGCCTTCGGTATCGATCTTCCAGGTACGGGAGCTAAAGGTCAGGTAGTTTTCGCCATCGTGGGCGATCACCAGCTGCTGGCCAAAGGTGTACTCCTGGCCCTTCGTATCGTGGGCCTGGCCCTCGCCCTGCCAGACACCAACAAGGGGGAGTAGCCCCAGCAGGCCGTCGTGCAGCGACGGGCCCTGGCGCAGGTTCGCGGTATCGTCCGGTACTGGGGTATCGCCCAGCTCGAGAGCGGGGATATTGCGGCTAGCGGCGTCTTTCCACTGCTCGGCAGCCTGGTTCACGGCATCGTTGCCATTGAGCTTTCCAGGATCGTTTTCCGGGTGAGAAGCCGCGGTAGTTTCGATGTTTTCAGGGGTGGTTTCATTATTATTTTCGCTCATGGCCGTCCAGCCTAGTCGTGCACCCGCCTATTTAACTACTAGACTTGGACCTCGTGCATGCATTGATGATCTCGAATCCAAACTCGACCTCACAAACAAATGCCCTCTTCCGCCAAATCGTTCCCGCCCTCCAAGCGGTAGAGGGGCCACACCTCAAGGTGCAATTTACGCATTACCCTGGCCACGCCGAAGAGATGGTCAAAGGAATGACCAGGGATGACTATGACGTCATAATTGCTGTGGGCGGAGACGGAACCGTCAACGAGGTGGTAAACGGGCTACTCGGCCCGGCCGATGGGCAGCGCCCCGATCCTCAGTCCATCCCGGCGCTGGCTGTCATTCCTACCGGCTCCGCGAATGTCTTTGTGCGTGCCCTAGGCTTTCCCAGCACTCCGGTGGAGGCCACCCATGTGCTGGCTCGCATGCTCGACCGGGATCTGCGCCGCACCATCTACCTAGGAACGTGGAACGAGCGGTGGTTTGCCGTCAACGCCGGCTTTGGTTTGGACGCGGATGTCTTGGCGCGCGTGGATCGCGCTCGTGAGCAGGGATTTTCGGCCACCCCGCTGCGTTACCTCAACGTCGCCATTCGGGCCTGGAGCCGGGCGCGGAAGAACCCACCGCATATTGCGGTGACGGCCGAGTCCAGCAGCGGCGAGCAGCTGCGCAAGGACGATGTGCCACTGTTGTTTACCTCGAATACCAACCCATGGACATTCCTGGGCCCGCTGCCGGTAGTGACTAACCCGCGCAATTCCTTTGATGAGGGCCTTGCTCTCTTTGGGCTGGAGGAGTTTAGCGGGCTCGGCGGCGTCGTCGGCCTGCTGCACCTCTTCGGTGCCGATAAGCGCGGATGGCTCAATAGGCTCACCAAAGAAAAGACGGTGGCCTTCGACGACGCCATGCGGGTTGAGCTGGTCTGCCGCGAACCGCAGCGCTTCCAAGCTGATGGAGAATCGGAGGGGCGCTTTGATGCAGTTACCTTGGCCTCCGTGAAGGATGCCATCGAGGTATTCGCCCCGCAGGGTAGGCGGGAGGTCCATCAGCGCACGATGAAGGAAGTTCTCCGGGACTTTATTCGCCTGCGCTAGTCCGCGGCGCGGGGCCGACACGGTGCTTGGTATCGGCGGCCTTCTTTTCCGCCTCTTCCACGGCCTTTTGCTCCGAGCCGTCAATCTCCAGCGGGGAGAGCTGGGCCAGCTGCACCTTAATATTGCGGCGCTGTACCTCGAAGGAAATGGTGCCTCCCTGCATTTTTACCGCGGTCGCTTGGGCCGGAAGCGGCAGCTGGCGGGTATCGAAGTTGAGGGAAAAGGCCTTTTGCAGGCGCTCGTCGTCCGTGTCATAGACCTGCATGCGAAACTCCGGCCCAACCAGGCGGAGGGTGACCTTGGCGGTGGACTTGTGGGCGTCGCCAGGCAGGGTGCCCGTTAGCTCTGCTTCTGCAGAGGTGCCACCGGAGGGGGAAATATCGTCCGGGTTAGCAATCGAGAGATCGGTAATCCCCAACAGGCGGCCCAGCGCCACACCATCCAAGGAAATGCCGCGCGAGTAGGTGGAGACGGGCGCGCCCTCAATATCTCCATTCACCACCTGCTCTGGGGTGACGGTGATATCGCGCAGCACGGTCGAAGCATTGACCATGCCCAGCTTGGGCACCTCCACATCCAGCGCCTTGACCTCGAGATAAGGGATTTCCTTCGAAGCCGCCGCCCACAGGTAGGGGGTGCCGCCGATGAAAACATCCGGCGTATTATCCAGCCGCGAATTGGCTTTCACGGCTTGCGCCACCTTGTGTTCCGTGTGCATAGCCACGCAGGCATCCGCCACCCAGGCTGCAATGAGCACGCACACCACGAGGAGGACGTGCACGATGCGCCGGTCAATCTTAAGAACACTCACCCTTTTATTCTTACCCTACGTATTCTGGGGCCTATGACTAGCAATGCCTTTAAGATTACGGAAGAAAACCTACCGGACGCACCGGAGCTGGCTCGCCGCGTAGGAGCGTTGGCTGAGCAGGCCGAACGTGCCGATGGAATGGCGCCGCTGTCGGAGCAATTTCTCAACGGTCTTAGCGATTCCCGCTTGGAGCACCGCCACCTGGTGGCCTGGGTAGGGGAGGAGCCGTGCGGTGTAGCCGGTCTGGACGGGTCCACCGCCGAGCTATTCATTTCCCCCGACTTCCGCGGTCAGGGCTTTGGTGCCGCGCTTTACGACGCCGCCGCTAAGACCCCCAACCTCCACGCCTGGGCCCACGGGAACCTACCGGCGGCACAGGCGCTGGCGCACTCCCGCGACCTGCAGGTCACCCGCAAGCTGGTGGTCATGGGTATCGGGGGAGAAGAGCTTGCAGCGGCCGCCCGTCCCGAAGGCGTGCCACTGACCGCCCTGAATTACACCGAGGCGGTGGATAAGTGGGGCAAGGACTTTGTGGAAAAGCAGTGGCTCAAGGTCAATAACGAGGCCTTTTCTTGGCATCCCGAACAAGGTGGCTGGGATCTTGATCGCCTGCACCGCGGCATGGAGGCGGACTGGTTCGACCCCGCAGACCTGCTCTTCCTGTGGGATACGGCAGATGAGCCGGCACTGGCCGGCTTCCACTGGACCAAGTGGCATGCGGAGGAAACTCCGGGCTTTGGTGAGGTCTACGTGGTGGGCTTGGCGGAAGATTACCGCGGCAAGAAGTTGGGCGGTCCGCTACTGCAAATTGGCCTGCGCCGCATGGTGGAAAAGGGAGCTCAGCGGGTAATTCTTTATGTAGAAGCGGATAATGATCCGGCGCTGAAGGCGTACGAGCGCCTAGGCTTTGAGGTTGATGAAGAACACGTCGTGTGGGGCGTGTGTGACTAACGTCATGGGGTGCACGATGTTTGTTCACCCATTGTTTACCTCTTGGCACCCTTTTGGTCAGATCCTGCGGATAGCTTTACACCCTGTGAGTTAACCGCACCTGTGCGCCTGCATCTCGCCCCAGAAGGCGGAGCGGGATGCAGGATATCTCTCTAGGAGATGCGGTTTCCTCGGACAATCAATCTCTGATCTGCACCGGAAAGGGTTTTCCCGTGATTCGCAACTTCAAGCGCACTGCCGCAATCTTCGGCATCGTAGCTGCAACCTCCACCGCTCTCGTAGCTTGCTCTGAGGAGTCTGGCTCCTCCTCTGATTCCGCTGGCGGCGAGGACGTCTCCGGCGAGCTCGTCGGTGACGGTGCATCCTCCCAGCAGAACGCAATGTCTTACTTCCAGACCGCGTTCTCCGAGGATCACCCAGACGCTTCCCTGTCCTACAACGCTTCCGGTTCCGGCGCCGGCGTTGAGGCCTTCACCAACGGCCAAGCTGACTTCGCTGGTTCTGACTCCGCTCTGAAAGATGACGAGGGCGAGGTTGAGGCTGCCGCTGAGCGTTGCGATGGCAACGAGGCATGGCACCTGCCAACCACCATCGGTCCGGTTGCAATCGCCTACAACCTGGGTGACACCGAGATCAACCTCTCCACTGAGACCCTGGGCAAGATCTTCAAGGGCGAAATCAAGAAGTGGAACGACAAGGCCATCGCTGCTGACAACGAGGGCACCGACCTGCCGGACAAGGACATCACCGTCATCTTCCGTTCCGACGAGTCCGGTACCTCCGCAAACTTCCAGAAGTTCCTGAAGGCCGCTACCGGTGACTGGGACTCCGAGGGCAAGCAGTTCCCAGACGCTGTTGGTGAGGGTGCTAACGGCTCCTCCGGTGTTGCTGACCAGGTTGCAAGCATCGATGGTGCTATCACGTACGTCGAGGCTGGCTTCGCAGACCAGAAGGAGGGCGAGGGCGTCAAGAAGGCCAAGATCGATTTCGGCCACGGCCCAGTCGAGCTGTCCACCGAGTCCGTCAACAAGGCTCTGGAGAACCTGGAGTTCAAGGAGACCGACTCCGAACACAACATGGTTGTTGATTCCGAGGCACTGTTCTCCTCCGACAATGAGGGTGCATACCCGCTCATCCTGACCACCTACAACATCGTCTGCTCCAAGGGCTACGATGAGGAGACCTCTAAGCTGGTCAAGTCCTTCTTCACCACCGTCCTGGATCACCAGGACGACCAGCTGGCTGAGCAGGGCTTCATCCCGGTTGAGGGTGCACACCTGGACAAGCTGAAGGCTGCTGTTGACGCTCTGCAGTAAGCGCTAAAGCTGCAAAAGCTTAATACCTCCCCGCCCCCACTGCCGCACACAATTCGCGCTTTGGGGGCGCAGGTATGTAACGATATTTTCCATTTTTAACGCTGAAAAGGATTAACAGTCTCATGGCAGACAATAATCTCACCACGGCTCCAGAGCAGACGGATGCAAACGCCACCTCTGCCGAGCGAGTCTCCAACAGCGGACACGACGAGGTAGCTACCACCAGCTCCAATAGCGGCGTAAAGCGCCCAGGCGACCGTGTCTTTGAGTTCTTTTCCACTGCTTCGGCAACGCTTATCACCGTCATGATTGCGGCCATTGCTGCCTTCCTGCTCTGGCGAGCGGTGCCCGCATTGGCGGTCAACGACGGCGGCATCATGGGCTTTTTCACCTACGGTGGCCGCTGGGAGACCTCCGATACCTCCGCGATGAAGTTCGGTATTCCGACCATGTTCGGAACCACCGTTCTCATTTCGGTCTTCGCCCTTCTGCTGGCCATGCCGGTGGCCTTGGCCATCGCCATCTTCCTGTCCAACTACGCGCCTGCCCGCTTGGTTAAGCCGCTCGGCTTCCTCGTGGACATGCTCGCTGCGGTTCCTTCCATTGTTTATGGTCTGTGGGGCTGGCAGGTTCTCGGCCCGGCCCTATCCGGCTTCTACTCCTGGATGGAATCCTGGGCGGGTGGCTTCTTCCTATTCCACGTCTTCGATAACTCGCCGTCTTTCGCTACTGGCCGCAACCTGTTTACCGGTGGCATCGTGCTTGCCGTGATGATTCTGCCGATCATCGCCGCTACCGCACGCGAGGTCTTCGTGCAGACCCCTCCGGGCCAGGTGGAATCCGCCCTGGCTCTGGGTGCTACCCGCTGGGAAGTTATCCGCATGACCGTTCTGCCATTCGGCATGTCCGGCTACATCGCCGGCTCCATGCTCGGCTTGGGCCGTGCGTTGGGTGAGACCATGGCGCTGTACATGGTTGTCTCCCCGCTGATTGACTTCCGCTTCTCGCTTTTCGACGGCGGCACGACCTTCGCCACGGCCATCGCCCTGGCATCTGCCGAGTTCGGTAACGAGATGCGCGCTGGTGCCTACATCGCCGCCGGCCTCATGCTGTTCTTGCTGACCTTCGTGGTCAACGCAATTGCCCGCGCCATCGTGAAGAATAAGTAAGGAGGGGAGGATCAATGACTACGACTACTAATGCCAAGCCTGCCTCCCAAGGCGGCGCGACCTTCCTGGACATCTCCGGCTCCCGCAAGATGACCAATAACATCGCCACCGCGGTGGTCTGGGGCGCAATGATTCTGGCCATGGTTCCGCTGGTGTGGGTTCTGTGGGAACTCATCGCCCGCGGCAGCGGCGTCATCCTCAACCCTGAGTGGTGGACCACCTCCCAGCGCGGCATCATGAATAGCTCTTCCGGCGGCGGTGCCGCTCACGCCATCGTTGGTACCTTCGTCCAGACCATTCTGGCCTCCATTATCTCTATCCCGATCGGTATCTTTACCGCCATCTACTTGGTGGAGTACTCCAAGGGCGGCTGGCTCGGCCGCATCACCACCTTCATGGTGGACATCCTGTCCGGTGTGCCTTCCATCGTTGCGGCTCTGTTCATCTTCGCCATGTGGATCACCCTGTTCGGCTTCGGCCGCTCCGGCTTCGCCGTGGCGCTGTCCCTGGTGCTGCTGATGATCCCGATTGTGGTGCGTAATACCGAAGAGATGCTACGCGTGGTCCCAATGGATCTGCGTGAGGCATCCTACGCACTCGGCGTTCCGAAGTGGAAGACCATCGCCCGCATCGTTCTGCCTACCGCACTGTCCGGCATCGTCACCGGCATCATGCTGGCGATTGCCCGCGTGATGGGTGAGTCCTCGCCGGTGCTGGTCTTGGTTGGTTCCTCCTCCGTCATCAACTGGGATGCCTTCAAGGGCTCTCAGTCCTCGCTCCCGCTGATGATGCTGGATATGTACAAGGCCGGCGCACAGCCCGCCGTACTGGACAAGCTCTGGGGAGCAGCGTTGACGCTGGTTATCCTCATCGCCGTCCTCAACATTGCGGCCCGCATCGTTTCCGCGAAGTTCTCGGTTAAGAAGTAAACGCCGTACCACTCGATTCCGCCATACACTTGCTAGAGGAGAAACTCCCAAATGTCTAAGCTCGCGCTCAATGACGTGAACATTTTTTACGGCGACTTCCACGCCGTGCAGAACGTGAATATGCAGATTCCGGCCCAGGCCGTGACCGCATTCATCGGCCCTTCCGGCTGTGGTAAGTCCACCGTGCTGCGCACCATCAACCGCATGCACGAGGTTATCCCCGGCGCCTCCGTGAAGGGCGAAATCCTGCTCGATGGCACCAATATTTACGGACCGAAGGTCGACCCGGTATCCGTACGCAACACCATCGGCATGGTCTTCCAGAAGGCTAACCCGTTCCCCACGATGTCCATCGAGGACAACGTCGTGGCAGGCCTGAAGCTGTCCGGTGAAAAGAACAAGAAGAAGCTCAAGGAAGTCGCGGAGAAGTCCCTGCGCGGCGCCAACTTGTGGGACGAGGTTAAGGATCGCTTGGACAAGCCAGGCGGCGGCCTCTCCGGTGGTCAGCAGCAGCGTCTGTGCATCGCCCGCGCTATCGCCGTGGAGCCAGAGGTGCTACTCATGGACGAGCCTTGCTCCGCGCTGGACCCGATTTCCACCCTCGCCGTGGAGGACCTCATCCACGAGCTGAAGGAAAACTTCACCATCGTTATTGTGACCCACAACATGCAGCAGGCAGCCCGCGTGTCCGATAAGACCGGCTTCTTCTCCCTAGAAGCAACCGGTAAGCCAGGCCACCTGGTGGAGTTCGATGACACCACCAAGATCTTCGAGAATCCTTCTCAGAAGGAGACCGAGGATTACATTTCTGGCCGCTTTGGCTAAAGAGTAGAGAGATTGTCCGAGAGAAAGGGGACCGGTTCGAAAGAACCGGTCCCCTTCTTTGGTGCTTAGATTCGTCTAACGGCGAAACTGACGCTCGAGATCTGCCATCCGTGCTTCAAATTCGGCGTCCTTTTTGTCCTCCTCTAGCTTCTTGGCATAGTCATTGGGCAAAAGACCCGTGGTCAGATAGATGATGTGGCCGGCCACGGAGACGCAGTGGTCCGCATAGCGCTCGTAGTAACGCGTAATTTGTGAGGTCTCAACGGCTTCGCGCACGCTGCCTTCCCATTCGCGCTGAGTCAGGATGCGCAGAATATGGGAGTTGATATCATCCACTGCATCATCGTCGGCACGGAGGTTGACGGACAAATCCGCATCAGGGGTGACGAGGATATCGTGCAGGACCGACCCCATTTCTTCAGTAAGACGGTACATCTCCTCGAAGTAGCCGATGTAATTCGCCGGTACCACGGGGGCAGGGTGGCGGCGGCGCGCGGAGGCCGCGATGTGCTGGGAAAGCCGGCCCATTCGGTAGAGATCCTCCACGATATAAATCGAGGAGACCACCTGACGGAGGTCCTGTGCCATGGGGTTTTCCAAGGCCAAGAGTTTTACGGCACGCTCAGAGCACCTAGCGCGGATCTCATCTAGCTCCTCAGTCATCGTGAGGGCATCTTCCGCGGAGTCCAAGGCGCCTTGCAGCAGCGCCAAGGAGGCCTTATCCATGATGTCGCGAACGGTATCGCACATCACGATGAGGTCGTGGGAGAAATTGTCTAGGTGTTCCCTGTAAGCGGCACGCATGCCAAAGATAATAGCGAAAAATTTCGGCGCTTGCGCAACTTAAGTAGAGCATAAATGCAAGTTTCCTGTGCGTTCCTAGCTGCTCTTATACCTTTGTTAGGTTATCCGCCGGAGTTCATAATGTCAGCGGCAACCGGAACGCAGTCGTCTTCTGGATCGTCGAGCCAGCCATCCGGCAAAGCCACCTTGGAGGGTGAGCCTTGGCGGCCGCGGGCTCCGTCGGCGTCGGCAGCCAGGGCATCGGAATCCGCCCAAGGGGCTAGAAGCTCACGCAAGGCATCGAGGGAATTGACCTTGGCTAAGCCCGCGCGGACCTGGCCACCAACCGGGAAACCACGCAGGTACCAACCGATGTGCTTGCGGATATCGCGTGAAGCATTGTCCTCGCCATCGTGCTCCGCCAGTAGCTCCGCGTGGCGGAGGATTACCTGGGTGACCTCGCCCAGGGTGGGCTCTGCCGGAATGGACTCGCCGCGCAGTGCGGCGCCGAGCTCGGCAAAAAGCCACGGGCGGCCGAGGCAGCCGCGGCCTACCTGCACGCCGTCGCAGCCGGTTTGTTCCATCATGCGGCGGGCATCCTCGGCACGGAAGATATCGCCATTGCCCAGCACCGGCACGCCAGTATCTGCCAGATGCTCTTTGAGGCGCGCGATTTCGTCCCATCGTGCTTCGCCGGAGTAGCGCTGAGCGGCGGTGCGGCCGTGCAGGGTAACGGCGGCGGCACCGGACTCGACGGCGATACGCCCGGCGTCGAGATGCGTATGGTGCTCGTCGTCAATGCCCACGCGCATCTTCACCGTGACCGGGATATTGGTTCCCTCGGTGGCCTTGACTGCGGCGGAGACGATATTGCCAAAGAGACGTCGCTTATAAGGAAGCGCGGAACCGCCGCCGCGGCGGGTCACCTTGGGAACTGGACAACCAAAGTTCATATCGATGTGGTCCGCCAGGTTTTCGTCGACGATCATCTTCGCGGCTTTATAGGTATATTCCGGATCCACCGTATAGATCTGTAGGGAACGGGGATCCTCCTGCGGCGCGAAGGTGGTCATGTGCAGCGTCTTTTCATTGCGCTCAACCAAGGCGCGGGCCGTGACCATTTCGCAAACGTAGAGGCCCGACACCGTGCCGGTGCGCTCCAGCTCTTGCTCGCGGCACAACGTGCGGAAGGCAACGTTGGTTACCCCCGCCATCGGGGCGAGGATGACGGGGGAGGAGAGATCGTAGTGTCCAATGCGCAAATTCACGCCCCAATTGTGCTAGTTAACGGGGGAAAATAGCAACCGGGCCCACAGTGGCGACGTACCCTATTTTTGCTTTATGGGGTAGGGGTCACACAAAAGTGGTGGAAATCTTGCAAAGATTCGCTAATGTGGGCTGTGTAACTATTTAGGACGGCCGTTATTTTGGCTGGCCCCTTAATGAAGGAGGATTACCCATGTCCGAAAGAATCGCGTATGCCCCATTCGAGAAGCTCGTAGTTTCCGCAGAAGAGGCTGCTCAGCACGTCAACCACGGTGATCGTGTAGGAATTTCCGGCTTCACCGGCGCTGGCTACCCCAAGGGTCTGCCCACCGCCATTGCAGAGAAGGCCAAGGCTCTACATGAAAAGGGCGAGGAATTTAAGATCGACGTCTTCTCCGGCGCTTCCACCGCCCCAGACTGCGATGGCGTTCTGGCGGAAGCTGAGGCGATTCGCTTCCGCTCTCCTTATAACTCCGATCCCACCCTGCGTAAGCAGTTCAATGATGGCACCGCGCTTTACCAGGATATCCACCTGTCTCACTCGGGCCAGCAGGTAGAAGAGGGCTTCTACGGTGACTTCCAGGTAGCCATTATTGAGGCCGTGCGCATTACCGAAGAAGGCCACGTGGTGCCGTCCTCTGCAGTGGGCAATAACCTCGAGTTCATCGAGGCTGCCGATAAGATCATCATCGAGATCAATGAGTGGCAGTCCGTCAACCTCGAGGGCATGCACGATATCTACCGCATTGAAAAGCTGCCTAACCGCCAGCCAATCCCTATCACTAAGCCGGGCGACCGCATCGGCACCACCTACATGGAGGTGCCGGAGGACAAGGTTGTCGCAGTGGTTAAGACCGATGCCCCGGACCGCAACGCGCCGTTCAAGGAACCGGACGAGATTTCCGAGAAGATCGCCGCCAACTTCATTGAGTTCCTCGAAGGGGAGGTCGCCGCTGGTCGCCTCGAGTATGACAAGTTCATCATGCAGTCCGGCGTGGGCAACGTCCCCAACGCCGTGATGGCCGGACTTTTGGATTCCAAGTTTGAGAATATTCAGGCCTATACCGAGGTCATTCAGGACGGCATGCTCGATCTCATCGATGCGGGCAAGATGACCATGGCTTCCGCCACCTCTTTCGCGTTGTCCCCAGACTACGCGGAGAAGATGAATGAGGACGCAGAGCGCTACCGCAAGCACATCATCCTCCGCCCGCAGCAGGTTTCCAACCACCCAGAGGTCATCCGCCGCGTCGGCCTGATTTCCTCCAATGGCATGATTGAGGCCGATATCTACGGCAACATCAACTCCACCAACGTGTCTGGCTCCCGCATTATGAACGGCACCGGCGGCTCGGGTGACTTCACCCGCAACGCTTATATCTCCACCTTCGTTTCCCCGTCTGTGGCTAAGGATGGCGCAATTTCCGCGCTGGTTCCGTTCGTGTCCCACACGGACCACACCGAGCACGACACCATGGTCATCATTACCGAGTACGGCGTAGCCGACCTGCGCGGCCTGGCGCCGAAGGAGCGCGTGGAGAAGGTCATCTCCGTGGCACATCCGGACTACCGTCCGTTGCTCGAGGAATACTTCAACCGTGCCAAGGAAAACAAGTTCCAGCACACTCCGCACGACCTGAAGACCGCCTTTGACTTCCAGGTCCGCTTCATGGAGAAGGGCGATATGCGCGGCTAATGTAGCCACGCTCCGGCAGGCGCTCAGCGGCGAGCTGGGCGCCTTTCGCTTGCCGACGCCCCCCTAATTAGGACTTTGCAAATACCGCACGCTAAAATGTAGCGACGTTGGGCCTTTAGCTCAGTTGGTAGAGCTACGGACTTTTAATCCGCAGGTCGTGGGTTCGATCCCCACAGGGCCCACAACTGGAGCCACCTTTTTGGGTGGCTCCTTTTAGTTTTTGACCATCTTCTTAATGGCGCGCATGGCCTCTTCTAGCTTCTCGGTGGCTACCTCACCGTCCTCGGCGGCGGCACCAGCCACACAGTGCTCAATATGGTCTTCTAGGAGCGCCAGTGAGACATTCTCCAGCGCCGACTTCACCGCCGAAATCTGGGTAATGATGTCGATGCAGTATTGGTCTTCCTCAACCATGCGGTGGATGCCGCGTGCCTGCCCCTCAATGCGCTTGAGTCGGGCAAGGTAGCGATCCTTGCTCTTAGAATCCGCGTTATATCCGTGCACGTGCGGCTCGTGGCAGGAGCACGTTTGATGCTGGTCAGACATGGTTCCTAATCTTTCTTGGGGAGCGATTTTGTAACTAGGTGAGGTCTCCAGTATATTTCTAGAGGTCGCCTTAGCGCGACGGGCCCCCATCGTCTAGCGGCCTAGGACACTGCCCTTTCACGGCAGCGGCACGGGTTCGAATCCCGTTGGGGGTACCAACACGAAAGTGTTGGCTCGAATTGGATATTCGATTGGCCTTGTGGCGCAGTTGGTTAGCGCGCCGCCCTGTCACGGCGGAGGTCGCGGGTTCAAGTCCCGTCAAGGTCGCAGAATGAGCAGCAATCGCTTCGGCGGTTGCTGCTTTTTGTTTTGTTAGGCTGGCGCTATGGAGCCATACGTCGGAATCGCTGTCTTTGAACTTGCCTCCGAAAGCTCGGAGCATTCTAACTTCTTCCGAGAGGACTTCTTTCTCGTCTATGCAGGCTCGGATGAGGAGGCGCACCGGAAGGTCGAGGCACGGGCCCATGAGCAAGAATATGAGGGCCTGTGGCTGCGCCACATTGTCGACGTCGCTCCGGCCCTTTATGGCTATGTGGACCGAGATTGTGACCTTTACTCGCGGCACTTTGCAGCAATGGAAGACTATGAGCGCTTTGAGATGAACTTGGGCGGAAAAGATCCGCTGGAGAGCTCTAAATAGCTTTCTGACGTGCTGATTTGGTGAGTATTGGGAGTCTTCTGTAAAGTAACTATCCGTGCCCAAGAGGGCACGCATAATTAAAAATGGCCCTGTGGCGCAGTTGGTTAGCGCGCCGCCCTGTCACGGCGGAGGTCGCGGGTTCAAGTCCCGTCAGGGTCGCGGAAACCTTCGGGTTTCTGGCCAGATAGCTCAGTCGGTAGAGCACACGCCTGAAAAGTGTGGGGTCGCCAGTTCGATCCTGGCTCTGGCCACAATAATGGCTCCTCGTAAGAGGGGCCATTTTTGCTTAGTATGGGCACATGGAACATGCTATTGCACACCAGACAGATAAGTCCCGCTACGTCCTTACCGTGGACGGCGTCGAGGCGGGCGCGTGCCACTACGTAGATGCCGGCACGACGCGCGAGTTCAACCACACGGTCATCAAGGATGCTTTCCGCGGCCAAGGATTGTCAGCGCCGCTGATTAAGGCCGCGCTTGACGACGCCCGGGGCGTCGGCAAGCAAGTCATTGCTTCCTGCTCCGCCGTGGCGCATTTTATAGATAAGAACCCCGAATACCGCGATCTGCTGCGCGCAGAAGGCATATAAAAAGCGGCCCACAGTAGCCTGTGAGTCGCCGGGAGAGAATTTAGATGTAGTAGTCAGGGTCGACCAGTTTAATGCGCTCATTCGGGTTGCGCGGACGGTTCTTGGCCGGAATGCCCACCGCGATATTTTCAGCCGGAACGTCCTTCGTCACCACGGCATTGGCGCCAATGGCCGATCCTTCACCGATCGTAATGGGACCGAGCACCTTGGCGCCCGCACCGATGGTGACATTGTCTTCAACAGTGGGGTGGCGTTTGGTTTGGGTAAGGACCTGGCCGCCGAGGGTGACACCGTGGTAGAGCATGACACCATCGCCAATCTCTGCGGTTTCACCAATGACAATGCCCATGCCATGGTCAATAAAGAAGCGGCGGCCGATAGTTGCGCCTGGGTGGATTTCCACGCCGGTAAAGAAGCGGTTAATCTGCGCCAAGATGCGCGCGGGCCCGCGCAGGCCACGCTTCCACATCCAGTGCGAAATGCGGTGAGACCACACCGCGTGGAGGCCGGAGTACACTACTGCATTTTCGATGTCGCCACGCGCGGCCGGATCGTGATCTCTTGCATTTGCTAAGTCTTCACGGATGTAGCTCATAATGTTCATGCACACATAGTACTGGCATAAAAAAGGCACCCGCCAAGGTTGGCGGGTGCTTTTATTCAAGCGAAGTAATTTAAGCTTCGCGGATGTCCTCGAAGAGGATGGTGGAGACGTAGCGCTCACCGAAGTCCGGCAGGACAACCACGATAGTCTTGCCCTCGAACTCTGGGCGCTCCGCCAGCTTCAGAGCTGCGGAAACGTTAGCGCCGGCGGAGATACCAACCAGCAGGCCTTCCTGGGTAGCCAGGTCGCGGGATGTCTTGATGGACTCCTCGGTGGTGGCCGTAAAGACTTCGTCGAGAAGCTCGCGGTCAAGTACCTCAGGAACGAAGTTAGCGCCAAGGCCCTGGATCTTGTGCGGGCCAGCGTGGCCTTCAGACAGGACAGGGGAGTCGGACGGCTCAACGGCTACCAGGTGCAGGTCTGGGTTCTTGGACTTCAGGAAGCGGCCTGCACCGGTAACGGTGCCGCCGGTGCCTACGCCAGCAACGAAGGCGTCAACCTTGCCCTCTGCGTCTTCCCAAATCTCCGGGCCGGTGGTTTCCTCGTGAATCTTCGGGTTCGCCTCGTTAGCGAACTGTGCAGCCAGGATGGCGTTATCGGTCTCGGCGACAATTTCATTCGCCTTGTCGACGGCGCCCTTCATGCCCGCCGCACCCGGGGTCAGCACGATTTCTGCGCCGTAAGCACGCAGCAGCACCTTGCGCTCGTTGGACATGGTCTCCGGCATGGTCAGGATGACCTTGTAGCCCAAGGTGGCGCCAGCCAGGGCCAGGGCGATGCCGGTGTTGCCGGAGGTGGCCTCCACGATGGTGCCGCCTGGCTTGAGCTGGCCGGACTTCTCGGCCGCTGCGACGATGGCCTTGCCGATGCGGTCCTTCACGGAGTTAGCCGGGTTAA
Source organism: Corynebacterium sp. MSK122 (assembly GCF_030229435.2). Taxonomy (NCBI): domain Bacteria; kingdom Bacillati; phylum Actinomycetota; class Actinomycetes; order Mycobacteriales; family Corynebacteriaceae; genus Corynebacterium; species Corynebacterium sp. MSK122. The sequence goes on from NZ_JASPHV020000018.1 coordinate 47,313, forward strand.
AGGACTCAACCTTGGCAAGCACGGTGGCGCCCTTGCCCTCGGTGAGACGGTTCAGGCGGACCAGCGGGGTGCCGCCGATGGTTTCCATAATGTTGTTGTAGACAGCCATTCTGTGGACTCCTTTGGGAATCAGATTTGGGTTCAAATCGCGTACAACGCAAGCGTACACTACACAAGTAGACCAGTCAGTATATAAATTCTAGACCGGGCATTCGGGCATTCCATGTGGGATTGCAGCGCCGGATAAGCCGAGGGCGATTTCGAATTACCCCCACATGCTGTCTATACTTCCACTCAGTTGCCCGCTGATCCCCAAATTCCCGGGGGGAGGACGGGTACACCTACTTGGTTACCCCCGACGAGGAAAGAGTCTCATGGAGTCGCATCGCCTCAAAGATGATGAAGAATCCGTACGCGCGGCCCTGTCGTCCCTGAAGACCGCTACAGGTATTCCGGTGACGATGTACGCCACGCTGCTGCCCGATAATCGCCTGCAGATCACACAGTGGGTGGGGCTACGCACCCCAGCGCTGCAGAATCTGATCATTGACTCCGGCGTCGGTGTAGGTGGGCGAGTGGTCAGCACTCGCCGTGCGGTAGGTGTATCCGACTACACGCGTGCCACCACCATCTCGCACGAGAACGACCGCGTAATCCAGGACGAGGGTCTGCATTCCATTGTGGCCGTGCCCGTTACTGTGCAGCGCGAAATTCGCGGTGTTCTCTACGTCGGCGTGCACTCCCCAGTTCGTTTGGGCGACAAGGTCATTGAAGAAGTGACGATGACCGCGCGCACCCTCGAGCAAGACTTGGCCGTTAATTCCGCCATGCGACGTGCCGATGGGTCCAAGGGCGGAGCCGCCCGCGGCCACGTCATGAACGGTGCCGAGTGGGAGCAGGTCCGTTCCACTCACTCCAAGCTGCGTATGCTGGCCAACCGCGTAGAAGACGAGGAGCTGCGCAAGGAGCTAGAGACGTTGTGTGACCAGATGGTCTCGCCGGTGCGCGTGAAGCAATCCACCAAGCTCTCCGCCCGCGAACTCGACGTTCTCTCTTGTGTGGCCCTAGGCCATACCAACGTAGAAGCAGCTGAGGAAATGGGAATCGGCGCAGAAACCGTTAAGTCTTATTTGCGCTCGGTAATGCGCAAACTCGGTGCGCACACCCGCTACGAGGCGGTTAATGCCGCCCGTCGTATCGGCGCATTGCCCTAAGAACCGGTAGCGTAGGCAGTTGTGAAAGATCAGTTTATTGTTTCCGGCGGTGCCCGCCTAGAGGGCACCGTTAAAGTAGATGGCGCGAAAAATAGCGTCTTGAAGCTCATGGCCGCATCCTTGCTGGCGGAGGGCACTACGACGCTGACGAACTGCCCAGAAATTCTGGACGTCCCCCTCATGAAGAAGGTTCTCGAGGGGCTCGGCTGCGAGGTAGTCATCGAGGGCTCTGAAGTCCGGATTACTACCCCTGCACAGCCGCAATCCAACGCGGATTTTGACGCGGTCCGCCAATTCCGCGCATCCGTCTGCGTGCTCGGGCCTTTGACCTCCCGCTGTGGCCACGCGAAGGTAGCGTTGCCTGGTGGTGACGCGATTGGTTCCCGCCCGCTCGATATGCACCAAACTGGCCTAGAAAAGCTCGGCGCCACCACCCGTATTGAACACGGTGCCGTCGTGGCAGAGGCTACGCACCTGCGAGGTGCAAATATCCGCCTGGACTTCCCGTCCGTAGGCGCAACCGAAAATATTCTTACCGCTGCGGTCCTCGCCGAAGGTGAAACCGTTCTCCATAACGCAGCTCGCGAGCCGGAAATCGTCGACCTGTGCACCATGCTCAAGTCCATGGGCGCCGATATCGAGGGCGAGGGAAGCTCGGTGGTAACCATCCGCGGCGTCGATAAGCTGCAGCCCACCCAGCATGAGGTTATTGGTGACCGAATTGTGGCCGGCACGTGGGCGTACGCCGCTGCCATGACCCAGGGCGATATCACCGTGGGTGGAATTTCCCCGCGCCACCTGCATCTACCACTCGAAAAGCTGAAGTCCGCCGGCGCGGAACTAGAGACCTATGAGAATGGCTTTCGCGTGCGCATGGATCAGCGTCCGCAAGCTGTGGACTACCAGACCCTGCCATTTCCGGGATTTCCCACTGACCTGCAGCCGATGGCTATTGGCATCTCTGCCATTGCGGACGGAACGACCGTCATTACGGAGAATGTCTTTGAATCCCGCTTCCGCTTTGTAGATGAAATGCTGCGCTTGGGTGCCGACGCCCAGGTTGACGGTCACCATGTAGTAGTCCGCGGTAAAGAACGACTCTCTTCTACTCACGTATGGAGTTCCGATATTCGCGCGGGTGCGGGTCTTGTACTTTCTGCACTGTGTGCGGATGAAACCACCACCGTCCACGATGTCTTCCACATCGACCGCGGATATCCCAACTTTGTAGAAAACCTGCAGCGCCTCGGCGCCACAATTGAAAGAACTCAAGAAGAAGAGCTCTTTTAACGTCGCCCCCAGCACACCGTTTTCCGTTGTGTGCTGGGGATTTGTCATTGTTGGAGGGGTTGGACTACATTAATCCAAGTCGCCGCGAGGTAGCCGGTTGGTTACTTTTAAGCGAATTTTGTACGGACTTGGTTCGATGATTTGACTTGGTTCATTTGGTTGAGTAAGTTTGTACGAGCCGCCGACGAGAGGTTAACGGGAAGTTAATTTTTTGTGGTGTGTGGATGATGTTTGAGAACTCAATAGTGTGCCAATGTACTTTTTATTTTTTGTGTGCATGGTTGTGTGTTGATTGGTTTGTCTGCCAGCAG